>CAMOSZ010000001.1:0-3612 GCA_946625285.1 uncultured Caryophanales bacterium
CCAACTTGTCTTGCACCAGTGACTGCTACGCTTTTGTACGATTGATATTTTTTTATCAAGAGTGGTTCAATTGCTCTATTAATATAAGACATAGTATTTGGTTCCTTTCTGACTTTTTCCGAATTCAATTAGGTTTTAGCCAAAGTAATAAAATAATCAATGTTTGCATGTTTTTCGACATATATTTTTATAGTTTATGCATGTTTTTCGACAATTTTTAATTATCTCATTATAAAGATTTAGCACGCTAATCGCACAAACTCAAAAGTATTATGTGTCATAGTAAGCGAATACTTAATAAGAAAAAAGCATATTGTCGTCACCTATTCAATTTAGCATTAACGATTTATTATATATATATATAATAAATGCAAAGAAAATTTGCATTCTTTTAAACATATTCTATTCCCTGATACAAGGGAGACATAACTGTTTTGTGATAAATTAGGAGCGACTTTTTGTTGGCTCTTTGTTTCTATTTATTATATAAATAGGATTAAAAGACAAAACAAAAACACCATCGCTGGTGTCTTTATCTATTATTTACATCTCATCATCAAGGTGAGAATGCATTAATGATTTTTTGAATACTTTGATAACGTTTCCATCATTGAATGAGAAGCTAAATTTAATTGCCACATCAGCCTCTTCATTAATGTAGCATTCGTAATATTTTGATTCATCAGTGGCTTCATACGCTCTTATGCCTTCCTTAGTTGATAAATCAAAGTTTGGAACGTATTTATGATATCCATTTGCTTCTAATGTTTCTGCGTATCCATCTAGATGATAGTCAATGCTTTCATCCCAAATCTTGTAGCATTCTTGTCCAATCATAAGTGCTCCACCGAAGAGATCTTCTGAGGCTCTAGATAAAGAGGCAGGAACATTATATCCATTTTTAAGTTTATGGAATGGAATGACTGTATTAAACGCACCATCATACCAATTCCTCATCGTTGTCTTTTCAGAATCAGTCCAATCGGTTCTAGTTGTTAACTCTCTTCCATCCACGTATCCGCTTCTAGCTTTATAGAAACTGATTTTAGTGTTAAATCTAGGACCAAAGGTTTCTCCCTTAGGACTGGTGTATAAATAATCTTGGAAAGATAACGCTCCTTTGAGTTCACCTTTCTCATCATGAATAAGCCAAGAGCCTGCTCTTTCTCCATAGAATGGGAGGAAGATGATATCATCTGAAGACCTAATAACAGTGAATCCATTTGTCTCTAAGACTGGAATATATTCAAGTGGATCAACACCTGCTAAATAGACTGTGTAGTTAGAGAAGCTATCTTTATATGTGACTTCTCTTCCCCAAGCTTCAAACTTATCTCCTCCTGGGTTAGGTAACGCTAAAGTAGTAAAGGTGAGAGCCTCTAATGTATTAGTTAATAATGCACAAGTAGGTACAACTTTAGTGGTTTTATTAGGGCCAGTAAATGTTGATGTGTAATTTTCAGAAACATAGAATTCTGATTTATCGCCATTCAAGAAGATAAGGTGCTTTTCATTTAAAACAAACAAATAGCCACCATTGTTATCATAAATATAAGCGTTAAAGTCTTTCTTATATTCATCACTAGCAATAGCGCCCCCACTCGTAGTAATACTTCCATCTTCTCTTAGATATAAATCAGGAGTAGAGGCCGCTCCATAACAATAGGCAATACAGTTACTTTTTTTCCTACTGAAAGAGTTAATCCTTCTGTAGAACTAATTGAATAAGAATGGTCATCATATTGAAGAATCATTAAGTTATGAGAAGTATAGTAATATGTATATCCTTTTGACTCATTTCTACTACCATTCCACTGATACGCTGATTGTTTAATCGCGTTATTTAAAGAAGCAACATCATCGTATTCAGTGCAATTTAAATCGTTTTTGAGATATTCTTCATATCCTGAATAGGTCTTAATTCCAATCAAATCATGAATTGAACAAGATGATAATAAAGTGATAATTGGTAAAACAAATAATTTGATTCTTTTATTCATATAAATATGCCTCTATCAACAATAAGTATAAAATGTTTTTCAAAAAGAAAAAACCTCTTAATTAGTAAACTAAGAGGTCTTTATATTGTCTTTATTTAATGAGCCAAATATCAATGATGAATTTCATGCTATTGACGTCAAAGACATAGATAAGCATCACATCATCCGCTAAGTAACAACAGTAATAATATTGATCAACAAATTCTTCATATTGTCTCATCGCTACCACATGGTCTTCATCTAATTCATCAAATTGAACAGAAGTAATACCTTTGCTCTTTAAGCTATTGAAGTATTCTTCTTCAACATTCACTGATAAGCCAGTGATTTGGATTTCTAGAACAACATTCTTTTGAGAATCAACATCCCATAAGAATTCATATTTGCTTCCACCTGTAACAGTAGGAACAATATTAGCTCTACTTCCTAATAAATGTTCTACCGCAGCGTTTGGCCAGCTGTCCTTAGGGCAATAGACATAGTTATAAGCAAATACTCCAAGGCAACTCTTTCCGCCTCTCACTGAGGCTAAAAACTGCATTTCAAATCCAATGGATCCTTTGATGACTTTAGAAGCGTAAGAAACGGTATATGTATATTGGGTCAACGTGTCCCAATCAACATAGCTTTGAGGAACGACTTCAACTTCATATCCTTTAGAAGCACATAAGTTGATATAGTCTTCGTTAGCCTTTTCCGAAGCTTCGTCACTTTCATAATAGAAGAACGCACTAAGCATATCGTCTCCATATTCATCAACGGAATAGACGAATTCATAGTCATTAGCTTCCATATATGGGATTAAAGCGTGGAAGGTGTCATACATCGTACACGCTTTATCTTTTCCCCAGGAAGAGTCTAAGACATATTGAGGATATGAATTAGAGTTACAACCAGTAACTGCAAATAAAGAGGCAAATAAGAAAGTTAATAATTTCTTTTTCATAAAATCTTTATCCATTAGCCTTTACTAATTCCACGGTTGGAAGTTGAGTGCCATTAATGTGAGATGGATCTCCAACTTTATTAGAAATAGTAATGCTACTTCCATCCACTGCCACATTCTTAATCATGACTTTAGAGTTCTCACTTGTGAAGGTATAAACTCCATTAGTTTCGTTGACTAAGTTAAGGATATCAATGTGTGGAACACCGTTAACGATATATGTTGCGGATAATGTTCCTTTAGAAGCATCAAATGTGAAGTAAACTCCTTTTTCAGCGTTAGAGTAGCTATTGCCATCTAAGACTGCCGGGATAGCAGCTTCACCTAAGACAGTGATTGTTACTGTATCAGTCCATGCTTTATGTAAATCATCTTCTTCGTCAGTGTAAACAGTGATAGTAACTTCGCCTGGCTTATGACCGTTAATAGACACTGTTCCATCAAGGTTTCTAGTAATAGAAGCAATAGAAGCATCACTACTAGTCCAATAGACTAAGTTATTAGTCGCGTTATTAGGATTCATTTCATATCCTAAAGAGATGGAATTATTAACTCTAACAGAGGTTGAGTTATTTTCGTCTAAAGTAATACTAACTCCAGTAACTGGGACAAACGCTTTATCAACGTGAGTCTTATTTTCAGCAGATAAGGTAACTTCATCAATTA
>CAMOSZ010000002.1:0-4878 GCA_946625285.1 uncultured Caryophanales bacterium
CCTTAAGGTGCCAGAATAGCTCCTAAATTTTTAACCTTTGCTTGCCATATAAAAAACCTCCTAACGTTTATTTTACGCTAAGAGGCCTTTTTCAACCTGTGAACTAAATGGGGTTCAGTTCAAAATTAGTGAGACTTTAAAATTTGCAATAAGACTTCATATTTAAGAGAAGGACAGACTAGATGTAATCATTGAAATGGCACTTGAACAAAAAGATAAAATTGATATCCAAAAGGATATTGTTGAAAAATACTACTTTACAGAAATCGCTAGAATGAAGACGAATAGGTATTTACTATTCGGAATCATCAACACATTCTTACATGACAAGTATGAAATTGTTATGGAAACAGTAATGTTTAGGCACGGCCAATTCTCTATTAAGAGAAGATAAATATTTAATATAACTGAGTTATAAGTTTAAACCTCGTGTCCGTCCAGATTTTTCACGGGGTTTTTATGTTGCTCGTTACTAGTGGGTTATTGATTCGCTAACTATGTTAAATATAGCGAAAAATGCCCAAAAATAATAAAAAACACGTATTTTTACGTACGTGTCTTGACAATCAATCGTGGCGGAGGAAGAGGGATTTGAACCCTCGCACCGAGTTACCAGTCTACGAGCTTTCCAAGCCCGCCCCTTCAGCCTCTTGGGTATTCCTCCAGATTTATGGCTGCGATATGTATTTTATAATAATAAAAATGTAAAGTGCAATCTTTATTTCAAAGAATAAAGAAAATATAATGAATTTATGCAAAAGTTTATAGTTAGTAGTAGTGAAGAGGGACAAACATTAGAAAAATACGTTCGAAAGGTATTAAAAGAAGCTCCCTTATCTTTTATTTACAAACTTTTTAGAAAAAAAGACATCAAAGTAAATGGCCACTGGCAAAAAGAAAAATATCAAGTATCTAGTGGAGAAGAAATCTCTATCTATATAAATGATGATCAACTAGAGGAATTTAAAAAGAAAAATAAAGACGTTGTTTTAGTTAATATCTCTAGTTGGATTATTTATGAAGATAAAAACATCATTATCATCAATAAGCCACGTGGAGTTATCGTTCAAAAAGATGAAAGCGGTTCTACCGCGTTAGACGAAATGGTTATCTCTTATTTAATCAATAAAGGTGAATATGATCCGAATAAGGATTTAGGATACACCCCTGCCCCTACACATCGATTAGACCGTAACACTGCAGGACTAATTGTTTTTGGAAAGAATTTACCGACCTTAAGATATTTCTCAAAAATCATGCAAGATAAGTCATTGATTGAAAAACGTTATTTAACCCTTGTTATTGGAGAAATTAAAGGGGAAGGTAAAATAGACTATAGACTAGAAAAAAACAGCAAGAACGGCCATGTATTTGTTTCTGATAACGGAAAAACTGCTTTAACACAATATAAGGCTGTGAAAAATCTCAAAGGATACACTTTATTAGAGGTTCAACTATTAACTGGTAGAACCCATCAAATTAGAGTCCACTTAGCCGCAATTAATCATCCTGTCGTGGGTGATTCAAAATACGGCAATTATGAAATCAATAAAGAAATAGAGAATAAATACGGATTTAAGAATCAATTTTTGATTTCTTATGAATTGAAATTTAATAAACTAGAAGAACCATTAAAATATTTATCAAATAAGGTATTTAAATTGAATTTACCTGATGAGATGAATAATTTATTATTAGAATTGGAGAAGGAGTAATAAATGATGAGCACAATTGATAACTACAACCGCTGGCTTAATTCACCAAGAGTTAGTGAAAAAGACAAAGAAACATTAAGAAACATGTCTCAAAAAGACATTGATGATGCTTTCTTTAAAAATGTTGAATTTGGTACCGCTGGTATGAGAGGCATCTTAGGACCAGGCACTAATAGACTTAACGAATTCACAGTTGGAAAAGCAAGTGTTGGCTTTGCCAAATACTTATTAGAAAAATATCCAGATGCGAAAGAAAAAGGAGTGGTTATCTCTCATGATAATAGACATATGTCTAGAGAGTTTACTCTTCAAAGTGCAAAGATTCTTTCTGAGCATGGTATTAAGACATATATCTTTGATTCTCTTAGACCAACGCCAGAACTTTCCTTTGCAGTTAGATATATGCACGCTGTTGGTGGAATCATGATTACTGCGTCTCATAATCCAAAAGAACATAACGGATATAAAGTTTATGATGAAACAGGCTGTCAATTAATTCCAAGCAAGATTGCTCGACTTGTTGAAATTATTGGAGAGCTTCCAAATGAATTAGAAGTTAGTTACTCTCCAGTTGCAAATTCTGCTCCTATTATCACTCTAGATAAAGAAGTTGATGATGAATATGTTAAATTATGTGAATCTATCGTTTTAAGAAACGATTTAGATAAAAAAGGATTTAAGATTGTCTTTACTCCAAATCACGGAACAAGTTACGTGAATGCGATGAGAGTGTATAAAGACTTAGGATATGAAGTATATCCGGTCTTAAAACAATGTGATCCAGACCCAGATTTCTCTGGAACATTATCTCCAAACCCAGAAGAGGCAAAGAGTTATATTGAGCCAATTAAACTCGCTAAAGAGATTAACGCTCAACTCGTTGTCATGACTGATCCAGATGGAGATAGATGTGGATTAGCGTTCTTAGATAAGAATGGAGAATATCAAACCTTAACAGGTAATCAAAGCGCCGCTATGCTCATGGATTACATCTTCATGACCAGAAAAGAAAAAGGCTTATTAAGTAGTAATGGTGTTATGTATAATACAATTGTTACTTCTGCCTTAGGTGAAAAGATTGCTAAATCTTATGGGATTAAAACCGAACAATTCTTAACCGGTTTCAAATTCATCGGAAGTAGAATTGATTATTATGAAAAATTAGGCAATGGTCCTCACTTTGAATTTGGATATGAAGAAAGCTATGGCTGTCTAATTGCTCCATTTGCTAGAGACAAAGATGGTATCCAAGCAATCTTAATGTATTCTGAAATGGCGTTATATCATTATCGCCACGGCAAGACACTTGATATGGTTTGGGAAGAACTAGGACAAAGATTTGGCTATCACGAAGATAAATGCTTCTCAATTGCATTTGAAGGAAGTAGTGGCGACGCGACTATGAAAGCGTTAATGGGAGGATTAAGAAATAATCCATTTGTCCATTTAGGTAATAAGAAAGTTATTAAAGTTAGTGACTACCTTAAATCGGTAACTGTGGAAAATGAAAAAGAAACTCCAATTGACTTGCCAAAGAGTGATGTTATCAAACTCTATTACGATGATGGCACCACAATTGCGGTTAGACCGAGCGGTACAGAAGCAAAAGTTAAATTCTATATTGGAGTAGTAGGAACTTCTTTAAAAGAAGCACAAGCAAAACCTGCTGTTCTCTATGAAGAATTTAAAAAAGCAGTTAATATTTAATAATAAAACCAGCGATTGCTGGTTTTAATTTATTCTATAAATTAAGTAATCCAATTCTTTCTTTAACTCGTTTTAGAGTAACATTAGCAACTTTTCTTGCTGCTTCAGCCCCATCTTTAAGAACTTGTTCGTAGGCTTTACTTTCGTAGATTTCTCTATATTTAGCTTGGAAAGCACCAAGTTCTTCACAAACGACATCTGCAACAGCTTTTTTGAAGTCACCATAACGGTAGCCTTCAAATGTTTTTTCTGCTTCTTCAATTGAGATATCTTTTAAAGCTGCATAGATTGTTAATAAATTAGAGATGCCTGGTTTATTTTCAACATCGTATTTGACTTCGCTTCCTGAATCGGTAACCGCTGACATGATTTTCTTACGAATAACAGCAAGGTCATCTTTAAGGAAGATGTCTCCTTTTGGATCACTCTTGCTCATCTTTACTGTTGGATCAGATAAAGACATAATTCTCGCTCCAACTTTTCTCATTTCATATTTAGGAAGAGTGAGAGTATCACCATATCTATTGTTAATTCTATTAACAAGGTCTCTAGTTAATTCAACGTGTTGAACTTGATCTTCACCCACAGGAATGATGTTTGCGTCATATAAGACAATATCGCACGCCATTAAGACTGGATAAGCAAATAAGCCTAATCCGATAGCGGATTCTTTCATCTTGCTGGCCTTATCTTTAAATTGAGTCATTCTACTTAACTCGCCCATGTATAAATAATTTTGCATGATAGCGTTAAGTTCTGCGTGAGCGGAAACGCTGCTTTGGAGGAAAAGATGGGCTTTAGAAGTATCAATACCTGCTGCTAAATAGAAGCACGCTAAGTCGATAGAATTTTGTCTTAAGACATCTGGTTCGATAGGAAGAGTTAAAGCATGAAGATCCGCAATAAAATAGAAGCATTCTCCTCTTTCTGTTTCTTTATGTAAGTTTTTAAGAACGCCAATGTAGTTTCCTAAAGTTAGTTGTCCTGTTGGCTTGATGCCAGTTAAAATTCTATTTGCCATATCTATCTCGTATTATCTAATCATCCCCGGACTAACGATTAGGTAACACTTCTTTCTCCGGGTATAATTCTTATATGCTGTGTACCTTTCCCTATACTATTACAGTTCGACTGTTGCTAGGAGATTAAGGCCACAGTTTTTGTTTCCAATCGTTAATTAGTTGAATAACGTTGAACGTTTCATGTCGCACGAGAATACGATTCATTAACTGTTGGTAAGTTAGACACAGCAATCACGACTGGAGGTGATTTATATGTACTTTGTTGGAATTGATGTTTCAAAGTACAAACACGACTGTTTCATCGTTACTGAAACGGGCGAAGTTATCAAGGACACCTTTACCTTTGATAACACTAGAACTGGATTTGATCAGTTCTTCTCTATCCTAGATGGCTTAGGCCCTAAAAACGAAATAAAGATAGGACTTGAAGCTAC
>CAMOSZ010000003.1:0-18392 GCA_946625285.1 uncultured Caryophanales bacterium
ACTGTTAATGGAACATATAAAGGTGAACCGCTCAACGGAACACAAAAAACAACATATTCCATATCATATAAATAATAAAAAAGCCGCCGCTATGGACGACTTAATTTACATTGATTTTAGCCCTAGATTTAGTGCTTTCTCAAATACGTTAATTAGTCAGCAACGTATGGGAGAAGAGCCATGAATCTTGCGTTTTTAATCGCAACAGCTAATTCTCTTTGGTGCTTTGCACATGTACCAGTTGTTCTACGTGGAGAAATTTTTCCATTAGAAGCAATAAACATTTTTAATGTTTCAACATCTTTATAATCGATGTGGGTAATGTTATTTTTCTTAAAGTAACAGACTTTTTTGTGTGGTCTAACTTTCTTAAATGCCATTTTAATATCTTCCTTTCTAGAATGGGAGATCGTCATCAGTTATTTCAATGCTATCAAGGTTTTTGTTATCATCTTGTGCTGGAGCAGCAACATCATCGAATTGTGGAATTTCCATTTCTTCGTTAGCGACTGGTCCTTCTCTTCTTTCTAAGAATTGAACTGAATCACAGATAACTTCTAAGACGCTTCCTTTGGAACCATCTTGTCTAACAAAACTTCTTTGATTTAGACGACCTTCAACTCCTACTAATAAGCCTTTTCTTGCATATTTTGCGACTGTGTCAGCGCGTTGATCGTTTAAGACAACACATGGGATGAAGCTTGTGGACTTCTCTTTGCCAAGGTTATCAACAGCAACGGTGAAGACAGCGACAGAACCGCCAGCGGCTGATCTTCTTAATTCTGGATCTCTGGTTAATCTACCTACCAAAACTACACGATTAATCATAAAATGATTATCCTCCTTATTTGTGGTCTACAACAATTAAATGACGTAAGACAACTGGATTAATACGGACTAAACGGTTGAATTCGTTAATTGCAACGTTATCCATATCAGCTTTAAGTACAACGTAGTAGCCTTTGGTTTGATCCTTAATAGGATACGCTAAGTCACGTAAGCCCATGGATTCATCAGTGTTTTCAACCTTTCCACCATTATCAGTGATGATAGCGGCGAGTTTGTCCATGGCGTCTTTACGAGCGGCGTCATCTAAATCGGCTTTTAAAATGTACATAATTTCATATTTGCGCATTTCTAATACCTCCTCTTTGGTCTAATGGCTGTTATTCACTAACAGCAGAGTTGCTAATAATTTAGCATATGTATTATACATATCGGTACCCTACTTGTAAAGAATTAATCCGTCTTCATTTTGACATCGATGAGAAAGCGACTACTCATCTTTTTTCTTATCAAAAGTGATTGTCCTTACACTATATATACGGAAATACTATGTATTTCCTTGAGGGACTTTTTTCTATTTTTTAATAAAAATTTTTAAAGTAAAAGAAAACTGGCTTTGCCAGTTATTTTTCTTTTTTCACTGTGTAGTCAGTGCTACTTGGAATGTTGAAGCCGTTATCTCGACATGCAAGCAAGACTTTCTCGCTTAATGCATTATAGACAGTCCAATAATCATCAAACGTTGTCCAAAGTCTAATTCTAAATTGCACTGAATATGAATCTAATTTTGAGATATAAACTGTCCTAGTTTCATCTTGAAGGGCTTTGGTTTCGTTTTCAATGAGTTCAGTAAATACCGCTTTAGCTTTATTAACATCTACGTCATAAGATAATCCAACATCGAAGTCTAATCTTCTCTTGCCAAGCCTTGAGTAGTTGGTAATCGCAGCGGACACCATGTTTTTATTTGGGATAGTAATGATTTGTCCAGACGCTGTTTTTAAATGGGTAAAGAATAAGTGAATGTTATAAACAAATCCTTCGCATGTTCCAAAAGCGTTAGAGACGGAAATATATTCTCCTGTCTTAATATTCTTTTGCTGTAACAAAAGGACGCCAGAGAATAACGATCCAATCAAATCTTGTAATGATAAACCTAAAGCAACTGTAATCGCAGAAGTAACTCCAGCAATACCAGTTGTGTCTATCTTAAGAATTCCAATGACTACGAAGGCCACTGCAATCCACATGATTACTTTGATTAAAGTAGCAATAAAGTATTTTGCAGATACATCAATATCTGGCCCTTTCTTTTTGATACCCATTGCTCTTTTAATTGCCCAAGTAATGAGTCTAATCACAAAGAAAGAAACAACAATTAACACAACCGCGACTAAAATACGTGTTAAATAATTAACACCTTGATTATCTGGCAATAAGAAAAAGTCACTCAACTTTTGGACAAAAGATTCCCAAGTTAATTGAGCAGATGTTTCAGATGTTGTATCAGCTAAGATAATTGGTAATTTCATTGCCTTTTTATTATACATAAAACAAAACAATAATATCTATATGATTTTGGGGATATAATAAATGTCGAGGCTAAAAATATATGAAAGTTACTAAATTAGGAATTAGAAAATGGTTATCTTTTATCGTTGCTGGACTTATTGGTCAATTAGCCTGGGCGATTGAGAATAACTATCTCAACGTGTACGTGTATGACGCGACTGGCGTATATAATTACATACCAATTATGACCGCTGCTAGTGCAGTGGTCGCTACTCTTACCACATTATTAATGGGGGCACTGGGTGATAGATTAGGCAAAAGAAAAATCTTTGTCTCAGCTGGATACATCATCTGGGGTATATCTATCATTCTTTTTGCGTTTTTAGATCCACATTCAAGTGTTACATTCCTCGCTAATGCAGCGTTTCTAAGTGGTACGTTTATCGTTATCATGGACTGCGTTATGACTTTCTTTGGTAGCACTGCTAACGATGCCGCATTTAATGCATTTGTTACTGATAACACTGATGAATCAAATAGAGGAAAAGTTGAATCTGTTTTATCTATCTTGCCACTTGTGGCAATGATTGCTATTGTCCTTCTTCAAGGAATGTTAGTTGATCCTGTTAAGAAAGATTGGAGTATCTTCTTCTTCATCTTTGGTGGTATCACCACTTTAGCAGGTATCGGATGCTTATTCCTTCTTCCAAAAGATGTTAAGGCACCTAATAAAGAAGAACCATACATTAAAAACATCGTTTATGGATTTAAACCAAGTGTCATTAAAGCTCAACCAAAACTCTATTTAGCTTTAACAGCATTTATGGTTTTCTCCATTGCTATTCAAATCTTTATGCCATACTTCATGGTTTACGTTAATAAAGTTTTAGCGTTTGATATGGTAAGCACTGCTGGTCCAATTCTTGGAGTTGCTTGTATCTTAACTGTTGTATTTGGATTCTTTATGGATAAGATTGGCAAATACAAAGTTGTCTTTGGTGCGTTAGGCGCAGTTGTTGTTGGAGGAGTATTGCTCTTCTTATTGAATCAACAAATCGGTGTCATTATCGGCGGTATTATCTTAATGACTGGCTATTTATTAGCGACCGCTGTATTAGGTGCAAAAGTTAGAGACTTTACTCCAGAAAAAGAAGTTGGATTATTCCAAGGCATTAGAATGATTTTCGTCGTTATGATTCCAATGGTCACCGGACCATACATCGGTCAAGGTGCATCAATGATTAATAACGAAATGACAGAAGGAGATTTTGGTCAATGGTCATACGCTCCTACACCATATATCTTCCTTTTCGCAGCTATTGCAGTCTTATTCGTTTTAATCCCACTCATCATTCTCTATAAGAAAGAAAAGCAAGATGAACAAGTCTCCGCTTAATGAATATCCTCGCCCTCAACTATATAGAGATTCTTATCTCTCATTAAATGGTTATTGGGACTATAAAATTAGCAAAAATAGTGAACTTCCTACAAGTTATGACGGGAAAATACTCGTTCCTTTTTCTCCTGAAACTAAGTTAAGTGAAGTGAATAAAGTAGTAACTCCAGATGATTATCTTTTCTATCATCTATCTTTCTCTTTGAGCGACTTTCTCATCAAAGATAAAGTGCTACTCCACTTTTTAGCGGTTGATCAAATCGCTGAAATTTATCTTAATGGTCACTACTTAGGAAAACATATTGGAGGATTCCTTCCATTTGAGTTTGATATCAAACCGTTTATAACCGCTGATAAAAACGACTTAGTGGTCAAAGTTAAAGACTATTCTGATACTTCCTATTACTCTAGAGGCAAACAAAAAATAAATCGAGGAGGAATATGGTATACCCCACAAAGTGGTATCTATTTCCCGGTCTTTATTGAAAGCGTTTCTTCTGACTATATTAGAAACATTAAATTCACTCCAGATATCGATAATGAAGAAATCATCATTAATGTAGAAGCAGAAGCAAAAGAAGCTTCTATCCATATCTTTGGAATGGATCGACCAATTGGCACGAATAAAGATGTCCATATCAAAGTGAAAGATATGCACCTATGGTCTCCAAGTGACCCATATCTATATTTTGTAAAAGTGTATACAGATAATGATGAAGTAACATCCTATTTTGCGATGAGAAAATTTTCTCTCATCAAAGATGAAAGTGGAATTAATCGCATCGCACTTAATAACAAGCCTTTCTTTATGAAAGGTATATTAGACCAAGGATACTATAAAGATAGCCTATTAACCCCATCTAGTTATGATGATTATGTTAAAGACATTGAACTTGTGAAATCACTAGGTTTCAATACGATTAGAAAACACATCAAAATCGAAATCCCTAGATGGTATTTTGAATGTGATAAAAGAGGTATTATCGTCTGGCAAGACTTCATTAATGGAGGAGGAGAATATAAATTCTCCACGATTGCTTTCCCTCTTATAACAGGTATTCATCATAAAGACACTAACTATAAGAAGTTTGCTAGGACTGATAAAGATGGTCGAGACTTTTTCATCCAAGAAGGAAAAGAAATCATTAATTATTTATATAACTCACCTTGTATCGCCTTATGGACAATCTTTAACGAAGGTTGGGGTCAATTTGATTCAGTTGATGTCTATAACCAAATGAAAGAATTAGATCACACTAGATTATTTGATCACGCTTCAGGATGGCATGACCAAGGTATAAGTGACGTTAAATCATTCCATGTTTATTTCAAAGATTTCAAAATCAAAAAGCAAGATAATAAACGTGCGATTGTCCTATCTGAATTTGGAGGATTTGTGTATCCAATTGAGGGACATATGCAAGTCGGAAAGAAAACATACAAAAGTTTTAAAGATTCAGATAGCTGGCTAAAACGATATAAGAAGTCCATTGAAACTGATATCATCTCTAACATCCCTAAAGGTTTAAGCGCGATGATATACACGCAATTAAGCGATGTTGAAGACGAATTAAATGGCTTTATTACCTTCGATAGAGAAGTAATTAAAGTTCCTGTCGAAAAGATAAAAGAAATTAACGACAAAATAAAATGAGTGTTCTAGCGAACACCCATTTTTTTGTTTTGGTTTATTTTCCTTTTACTGCAAGTTCAATTGCTTTATAGCCACCATCATATATGCCAGTAGCTTTAAGCTTCACGATCTGCTTATTAAGGTGAATAAGCAATTCTTTATCAGTAAGTAAACGGTCCAACATCTCAGTCATACTCTTCTTATCTGGACATTCAAACGTTGAATCTCCAATTTCTTGAGCGTGAACAGCACCATAGACTTCATGTCCACCAATATGCTTCATCATTACTTTAACTACAGGGTAGAACGCTAATTCACTTGGCTTAGTGATAAGTAGTTCTACATGTCTCATAAGTAGGTTCGTGCTATAAACTGCTTCAAAGATGTTTTTGTGATAGAAGATGTGAATTCCATTAATCACACTTTTATCCATCTTGTTAACAAATTCTTTAGTTTCATCGTATCTATCAAAATGTGTTACACACATATTTTCAAATCCAGATATTTTTTTCTTCAAGAATTCATACATATCAAGGTGGTCACCTAAGTTAATAAATAAAGCAACTTTACCTTCTTTAACTTTTGGAATAAGGTGATTAACAATTTCTAAGAATGATTTAGCACCAGCTCCTGCTCCTCCTACTGAAGTAAGAATTCTAGTAGGTTCATCTTTTTGAATTCTATTTACTCTTGCTTCAACATCTTTTTCAATGTTTGAAACAAGTTCGTGGTCAATGTAATGACCAACTTCATAGATATCAGATTCAGGAATGCCTTTTAATGGTTTTTTAGCCATTCCATTAAGCATCTTATATCCAAGATATGCGAACGGTGTTTGAACAGCGTGAATTGCTCCTTCGGAAAGGTGTAACGCCATCGGCCAGTTATCTGGAATAGCGTTTACTACATGAGTTAATCCAGCGTGAATTGCTCCTTGAGATGGCCATACGTGAGTAGCAACATATGGAACGTCTTTAGGAAGGTCATGATATAAAGGCGCTAATAACTCAGCGTTCTTTTGGTCAGTTGAATTATAGGTGATTTGTCTAAAACCTTCACTATTCATTGGTTCCCAAACTAAAGCATTAAATAGTTTAAATTTTTGGGATAGTCTACTTCCTAATGAATATAAATCATTTTGACTTCTAATCATCTTGCTACCAGTTGCATCAAAACTCGCTAAATCCATCCAAATTGGATCATAGCCTAATGCTTTCGCACAGCTCGCTAAAGCAATGGAAATACGGTAGTGACCAAATCCCATTCTAATATTACCAACCACCACTGGTTTTTTAGGTAACACTAACGGGGTATCAGACAAGACTAAATTTTGAGCACCAATAAAATCTAAGGTAGGAATATTCTCTAACGCTAAATGATATTCTTTGTTAGAGTCATCACCAAACTTTTTAACAAACTTTTGTTTGCTTTTAAGGCCTTTCTTGATAGTTTTTTTGTCAATTTGGTTACCAAATATGACACTGGATTTATCTTTGATTTCCATAGATTTCCTCCTAATACAAATAGACCCTACCTGTATAAACAAATAGGGTCAAATTGTTTAATAATTATTCTTTTTTTGATTCTTCAGTTGGTTCTTCAACTTGCTCTTCAGTTTGTTCTTCAGAGTTAGCTTCTAAAGCTTCGGCTTGTTGGAAATCTTGTTTATGTTTTAATTCAAGAGCTTCAACAATCTTATTATGTTCTTCTTCAGTAATCTTATAACCGAAGTGTATAAGCGCCCACGCTGCGGTAATAGAAATAATTAAGATTGCAACAATGAGGATACCAGCAATTCTAAGTTGCTCTGGTTTGACCATCGCATGTGCTGCTTCAACATCATCAACGAATGTATGGTCAACTTCAGTTGAACCAACGTGCGCACTTGTCCAAGCGTTATGTTTTTCTTCAGCTTTACCAATCGCGGTAAATGCACCAAATAATCCTGCGACAAAGAAGATTAAATATTGGAATCCTCTTAATAGAGCACTACTTAACTTAACACTAAGTGGTCTCCATGCAGAGATGATGGATTCTTTTCTCTCACCAAATTTATATTCGTTATAGTCAATTGAATCTTGGAACATAACGATAACAGCAAGATACATAAGGCCCATTCCAAAGAAGAGAATAAATGGGAATAAGTAATGTAGGAACATAGTTCCTCCAAGAGCCCATCCAAATTTCATTGAGAAATATTCATCATAAGAGAATGCACCTAATTCATTATAGGCAATTGCTTTATCTCCAAATAATGGAGTAGAGAAGATTAGGAATCCTACGAATCCTACTACTTGAATAATGAATGAAATAGTAAGTATTTTTTGCTTAGAAAGCTTCTTAGCAATTCTTGGATATAAAGCTTGAGAGATAATCATCGCTATGACATACATAACTGAAATAATTGTCGCAACAAGTCCACCTCTACCAGAACCATATCCAATGGATAAATAGAAGTAGTTAAGTCCAATACCACCAGTAAGAACTCCACTTGCTAAATAGTATAAGAACATGGAAATAACAGAGACTCTAAGTTCTTTGTTTTTAGCAAAGGTTTTAAAGAGGTCTAAGAAATGTGTTTTTTCACTAACGTTAACTTGGTTTGGATCTTCTTTCTTTTCTTTGCAGAAAACGAAGACTGCCACTTGTGATAATAGGAACACTATTGAGGTAACGATAGCGAGGATCATAAATACTTGTGCAGAAGATAAATTCCTAAACAATGTAGGTAATAGCATACATGCAGCGGTCATTGTAAAACCACCGATAGATGCACAGACTGTAACTCTAGAACTGATAGATGCTCTTTCATGTTCATCATTTGTCAATGATGGGAGCATGGACCAATAGCCAATATCATTAATTGTGAAGAATAAATCCCACAAGAAATAGAAGGCGATCATAACTCCAACGAAAGCCCAACCGTTTGGGGTACCATCAGCAAATGTTGGTCTGACAAGGAACATACAGCTAACTGCTATAGAATTTCCAATTGCACCAATCAAAATCCATGGTTTAAATTTGCCCAATTTTTTGAAACGGAATTTCTCAACGATAAAGCCCATAATAGGGTCATTGATACCATCCCAAATAAGAGCAACAATCATTGCAACGGTGATAACAGCATATTGCTGTGTAAATTCGGTTTGATTCGAACTTAAAACGCCACTGTTGATAGCGTATTGAAGTAAGAAGGAACCGACTAGAGCATAACAGGCGTCTCTAAAGATACCTGATAATGGGAAAAGCCACTTAGTGAGTTTTGGAATTTTATTTCCCTCATAAGTAGCGTTTACATTAAAAAAGCCCATTGACGTTTTTTCTCCTTTATGTAAAACGATACAAATAGATTTTACCTAATTGGTCAAACTTAGACAACCTTTAAATGAAATAAATTCGTTTAAAAAAAGATGTGCAAAGCACATCTTTTGAATATCATTTTATTCGCTTATTTTTCTTTTGCAGTTGTGATGATGCTTATTTTGTATGACTGGGTCGAGTTATCTTTGGTTTCAAATTGTCCAAGAATGTTTTGACCAATTAACAATCCGTCACCTTCATCAAACGTTCCGCCTATCGCTAAAGTTGATGGATCAGAAGAGTCATCAAGATCTTGGAACACGGAATTTTTAAATATTTCAGTCTTCCATTCATCAATAAATTCTTGAAGTTTTTCACTTGTGAATCCTGTAATAGTGACAATGTAATAAGAGACAATCATAAAGCCGTTGTCTAAAATCATTTCATCAAAATAGCTAGTAAGAGAAGAAATGGAATAGTTGAAACCATCATAGTTTGGGAATATTGGAATATATTCAGTAATAGTGTTGTTATCTAACACTGCCTTAACGTTATCATACCCATACACTGCTTCATTATCAGTTAAACGATAAAGTTCTCCATAGAAGAAACCGTTTGGTCTAAGCAATTTATCAAACTCATCTAACATTGCTTTTGGAACATAGACAAAGGTGAAATACACTTTGAATTGTGCGAATTGACCATCTTGGTCAATAGTAACTTCCTTAACATAGGTTTTGATATCTGCATCATGATATGAGAATCTCTCTTTAGCAGATTCACTATCATCTTTAGAATATATCCAATCTGTATTTTCAAATTGATTAACAAACCAAGTTGCAATATCTTCGCTTGCGCTTGAATCAAAGATATCAATGGAATAGATGCGATAATTTTCACTTACTGAAAGTAAGCTTCCATGTTTATCCCCTGCAAACGGGAGATTTGCGTCGCCAAAAGTCTCTTCGTATTTTGTTTCGTCTGAGTAATAAGCAGTCTTTGGAGATAATGGACTTGGGTTTGCTAAATAATCTGCAATCTTTTTGTTTGATGTCTTTCCAATATTACTAATTGTGAAATAAGGTTTTTTATCATAATTTTTAGGCGCGCTAGTAAATGACTTTTGGAAGACACAAGTTAATTCAAATGTCACTATATCTCCACTTAAGTACGCTCTTGTTTCACATTTATTAAAATCAAGATAATAATCTTCTCTAGTTTCTCTATCCCAGTTTGCATAATATGCGTTAGATAAAAATGTAATATCTCTATTAATTTCTCTATCTCTAGACAAGAAGACTAATTCTCCATTGCTTTCTTTTTCAAAAGAAAATTTAGAAGTGTCTAACGCTAAAGCTTTTGATAATGGTACATGAGAAAAACCACTATCACTACCGTATTGCAAATCGTTAGCGAATGTTTCTGGAATATTTTCTACTCTTCCTGGTCCTTCATAAAAATCAACGACAACATTTCCCGAAGAATCTAAGTGATAATCTTGAGTACCTTGTTCATTAACGTAGAAGATACCATATCTATTTGAGATCTTTCCACGTAGACTAGTTCCTAGTAAATAGGCATCTTTGGAATAGACCTGTAATTCTCTAACAGCGTTGCCTTCATTTTGAGATGAGAAGGTGAAGTTATAATTTGATTCATTTAAGGTTTGGAAAAATTCTTTAAGTTCTTCATGTGGAACAGCTTTGTTACATCCCACCACTCCTAAAGATGAAAAGAGTAAACCTAATGTAAATAATAAGCGATTTAGTTTCATAGATTGATTATATCAATAAATAAAAGAGGAAAATATAAAAGAAAAGAGGAGTCAATTTTATACTCCTCTAATCAAATCTTTTTTAATTAGTAATTTTGGGCTTGTCTCTCAAAATAGCTCTTTGGATGATTACATGTTGGGCAAACTTCTGGAGCTTTCTTTCCAACATGGATATGTCCACAGTTACGGCATTTCCAAATTACGACATCTTCAGCAACAAAGACTGTTTCAGCTTTTACTCTTTCAAGTAATTTTCTATAACGTTCTTCGTGTTCTTTTTCAATTTTACCAACGAGTTCAAATTTGGCAGCGATTTCCATAAAGCCTTCGGCTCTAGCAACTTCCGCCATACTTTTGTACATATCAGTCCATTCAAAGTTTTCACCTTCAGCAGCGTCTAATAAGTTTTCTGCTGTGGTTGGGACTTTGCCACCATGAAGGTATTTGAACCATAATTCAGCGTGTTCTTTTTCATTGTCTGCTGTTTCTTGAAAAATAGCAGCGATTTGTTCATAACCTTCTTTTTTGGCTTTTGAAGCATAATAAGTGTATTTATTTCTTGCTTGTGATTCACCTGCAAATGCGATTTGAAGGTTTTTTTCTGTTTGACTACCTTTAAGTTCCATTATTTATGTTCTCCTCTACTTTTTTAAATTATATAACGTTTTTGGTCCATCTTCTCTAATAAAGATTTCAACAACGTTTTCTTCTCCATATTTTTTGCGGAGTTTACCAAGGGTTTTTTCTAAATATTTAGTAGGGATAACCGCGATACAACTACCAGCAAATCCACCGCCATTAATTTTAATTGCACCATGGTTTTTGGTAGCTTCCATTAGTAAGTCACAAGCTTCTAAAGGACTACCCGCATAATGATCTCCAACCATCATATTTTTGAGGTTGTTTGTTGATGAAATCCTAGACTCATTAATCATCTTTAAAAAAGTCTCTTCATCATTATCTTTTAGTGCTTTTATGGCGTTTCTTACACGTTTATTCTCTTCATAGAAGTGTTTTGCTCTTAAATATTGTGACTCAGTAAGAGCATCTTTTACTGTCTCTAATTCTTCTTCAGATGCATCTCTTAAAAAGCGTTGTTTTAACTCGTTAGCGGCTCTATACATATCTAAAGGAATAGAAGAATATAAATCGCTTAAAGAAGAATGATCTCCACCTGTATTAATAATGACAAAATGCAAATCGTCAAATGGGAATTTCACTTGTTCCACGACTGGGTTATCAATATCTTGGAAGTCAATTTGAACAATTCCTCCAAATCCAACACCGATTTGGTCTAAGAGTCCGCTTTTCTTTCCAAAGTATTCGTTCTCAGCGAATTGGCCTGCCTTACATAAGACAAGTTTTGGAATCTTTCCATCGTTATATAAGACATTAAATAAATGTCCTACAAGTAATTCAAAAGCAGCAGAGCTAGAAACACCCGCTCCTTTAAAAACAGTGGATACTGTATAGGCGTCAAAACCGCCAATTTTATATCCGCGTTTAGCTAAGTAAAAAGCAATGCCTCTAATAAGAGATTCACTATGTTCTTTTTCTTCTTCAACAATATCAAGTTTGTTTAAATCAACTACGTTCATTGGGAAACCAAGTGATTTTAAATTAACTTGTTTATCTTTTCTTTTCTTAACAGCAGCAACAATTTCTAAATTGCACGCTGAAGCAATACATAATCCATGATTATGATCAGTGTGGTTGCCTAATATTTCAAATCTTCCACCACATGAGCAAACTAATTCTGCATCATAGTTATAGAAAGCATTAAATGTCGTTAATAAGTTCTGGATTTTTTCTTCCATAAATTATTCCTTACTTGTGAATACATACTTAATAGTTCTTGAATAGACTTCTCCTTTTCTTAAAAGATGGAGATATCTAAATGTGTCACTTGGTTCAATAGCAACACTGTCATGAACATCAATAGTAGCAGGGTATAATTCCACACCTGGATTAAATCCAGAGGTATAGATTTGTACACCTTGATAGTTAGTATACATATCTAAAACAAATTTTGCATTATACAAAGTGAGTTTTTTTATGTCATTTTTTGTACTTCTAAAATAGAAATAATGATCATATCCATTTAAATGGGAAGATAATAAACTTTCATCTTTAATATCTTCCATAATCTTCTTTGGGTTTCTGAAATCTAATGCTTTATTAACAAACTTTCTAGTTATAGGTAATAAAGTGTTTTTATCGGTTTCCAAATAATTATCAGCGTCAATTTGAAGAGTTAATCCTTTTAAGGATTTGCAGCCTAAAGTGAAATATGAGTGATTGGTTAAAGATAGAACAGTGTCCTTATCGCTTATCGCACGATATTCAATATCTATTTCATTAGAATTAAGATGAACACTGTATTTGATTTCAATATCAAGATTTCCAGGATATCCATCTTCTAAATCTTTTATAGTTCTAGAATAGATAACTTCAATCTTGTCATCACACTTAACTGTATTTAATTCATAAAAGAAAGTTGATAATCCTTTATGACCACCATGAAGGACATTTCCATTTTCATTCGCGTCAATTTCAAATCTTTCTCCGTTAAGAACAAAAGCGTTTCCTTTCATTCTATTAGACACCCTTCCAATAGTTTTTCCATAATAAAAACCATCAAGAAGGAAGTCTTGAACGTATTTAGCGTTACGAGTCATAACATAGTTATCATAACGTATTGAAAAAACCGCAGCCCCTAAATTAGAGAATACGACTTTTAAGTTTTTATCATTCTTTACTTTAGTAAATGTGATTCCGTTTTGCTTGTAATTTATGATTTCCATTTATTTCATAAACTTTCTGCCATCGCTGAAAGCATTACCGACCTTTTTATCTACCACATAATAGCCATGGTTGAATGGATCATATGCAATAATTCTAAGTTTCTCAACATCAACCTTGCCATCTTTATCAAGATATTCTTCGTCTACAGATAATCTTAAGATTTCTCCTAATACTCCATATTCACCTTGGAAGTCGATTGATTTACATTCCATGCAAATAGCAAAATCATCAAGAATAGGTGCATCAATTAAATCTGATTTATGTGCTTTTAGACCAGTTCTCGCAAATTTATCTTTAACTTGAGAAGCAGAAACAAGTCCAACATAATCAGCTTCCGCAACGTGACTTGCGTCGGCAACTGTAACAGTAAAAACTCCAGTACGACGGATGTTCTCAGTAGTCTTATGTGACTCACTAATATTTAATTGGATTTGTGTTGTGTCATATGCACATCCCCACGCAGCGTTCATGACGTCTACTGTTCCGTCTTCGTTATAAGTAGCGATGAGGATAACTGGCATTGGGAATAAGCCTGGTACTGTTCTAATTTTCTTTTTCATAAATTCTCCTTTACTTGCTCAAAAATTCTTTAAGAGCATTACATAAATGTATGATATTTTTTCTTTGTGTCGCAATGTTGATTCTGATAAATGATGAATGATGTTCATGATAATGTTTTCCATCTAGAACAACGACTCCACATTTCTTTTCAAATTCTTCTTTGAACTTTTTAGAATCTTTATAATATTCGGAAATGTCAAGCCACAATAGATAAGTTGCATGACCTCCGATTATATGTAGATTTAAGTGGTTTTTGCGCAAAAATTCAGACAAAATACGCTTATTTTCTGCTAAGTACGCATTTTCTTCATTTACGTAATCTTCACATTTTGTGTACGCAGCAATCACAGGTTCAATTGAGAAATAGCTAGGCTCTCCAACATCATCTTCTCCTAAACCTTTTTCAATTAACTCTCTTAACTCTTTATCAGGAATTACTAAAACTGATGAATGTAATCCAGCGAGGTTAAAAGTCTTTCCTGGAGAATGAGCAATAATTAACTTAGAAAAACTACCAGAAAGAATGACTGGATTATATCTATTTTCGTTATAGTCTAAGTCGGAATGAATCTCATCTGAAAAGAGATAGGTGTCATATTTTTTGCATAGTTCAATGATGCGCTTGTTTTCTTCTTTTGTGTATTGATGACCAACTGGATTATGTGGATTACAGTGAATAAACATCGCCGAATTTTTAATAGCGGTTTCTAACATTTCCCAATCAATGTGATATTCATGATTTTGGTAGCTTAATGGAACTTCTAAAACATTTCTCTTGTTGTTATTGATGCAGTTAAAGAAGACATTATAGTTAGGGGCAAAAACTGAAATGTTATCTCCAACCTTTGACACTCTTTTAATGACTGAGTCTAGCGAGGCAACAACAGAAGTAGAAAAGATAAACCATTCCCTTTTGTATTCAGTGTTATAACGATGTTTCCACCAATAAATGTAAGCATCATAATATTCGTTAGGAACAAATGTATATCCGAACGTTGGATCTTTAGCTCTATTAACGATTGCTTCTTGAATTTCATCTGCAACAAAAAAGTCTGTATCAGCAACAGTAAAAGATAATTCGTTTTCAGGAATATCCCATTTATATGAATGTGTTTTTCTTCTATCTATTGATTTATCAAAATCATATCTAGTTTTCATAACCAACCACTATTTTAGTTTTACTAACATCAACTTTATCGTCTTCTAAGATAAGTTCTTTAACTCCACCAACTCTAATTATTCCAGAATATGGATTCTTAATGGAGTCAACGACATTTCTAACTTCTGCATCAATGTCTTCACAGAATTCAAAGCATAAATCAGTGTCTACTAATTCACAATTAATAAGTTTAAGTCCTTTGATATAACAAAGGCCTTGGTGAGAAATAATTTTACAGTTAATTAAAGTTAAGTTTTTAGAATTCCATGCTAAATACTCGCCTTCAATTGTACTGTTAATAACAGTAACGTTTTCACAATTCCAAAAACTATCCTTACTGAGTAATGTGGAATTTCTAATTATGATATTCTTTCCACCATCAAAGCAATAATTGCCATCCAAATAAAGATCATCTATCTCAATATCTTCACTATTGAAGCCAAGGTAATCGCCTTTTGCTTTAACATGATTTATCTTTACGTTTTTGCATTTCCAAAGGGTTTCTTGCGCGTTTGGAAGCTCAACTGATACCAATTCAATACCATCACATCTTCTAAAAGTTTTAGGTGCTTCAATGTTGCATCCAATGAATTTAATGTTGTCTGTGTACCATACTCCGCTTCTAGCAGTGTATAAGAAAATGACTTTATTACAAGTAACATTCTTGCAATACCAAAGTGGATATTTCCATCTAAATTCAGTGTTATCTAAATCGATGTCTCTACTTTCTTTTAACGGGGATTCTCCATCTTCAAAAACACAAGATAAAAAATGGATGTCCTTAGACATGAAAAGCGCTCTCTCACCTGTATAGGTACCGTTTTCTAAAATCTTTTTCATAATAGTAAGTATAACAAAATATATATTTTGAATCAATTACTATGCAACTAACAAAACTTCTATTTTGAATTAGTAATCAGTGTATCAATATATTTTGCAAGTTCCTCAGTTCCTTCATCTTTTACTGCTGAAACTTTAAACATTTTTGCGTTTGGATTTCTTTTGTGAATATTGGCTTCACATTTATCAAAATCAAAATCAAATACTGGTAATGTATCAATCTTTGTAATAACCGCTATATTGCTTACTTGGAACATAAGTGGGTACTTAAGTGGTTTATCATCACCTTCGGGTACTGATAGAAGCATCATGTTGATGTTACTACCTGTATCAAATTCTGCTGGACAAACTAAATTACCGATATTTTCCAATATTACTAAATCTAAGCCATCGACATCAAAACTATTGAGGGCGTCATTAGTCATTTGGGCTGTTAAGTGACACGCTCCTGATGTATGAACTTGAATAGCTTTTACACCAGTGAGATCAGATATTCTTTGAGCGTCTACTTCTCCATCAATATCTGCTTCCATAACTCCAATTTTGTACTTACTTTTTAATTTATTAATTAAATTGACCAAAAGAGTGGTTTTACCACTACCAGGAGAAGCCATGACATTAATAAAATAGACATTCTTCTTTTTGAGTGTCTCTCTTACTTCTTTAGCCTTTTTGTCGTTTTCTACCAAAATATCTTCTTTTACTTTAATAACTTGATAATCCATATGTGTAGCCTCACCCGATATATTTTATCACACTTTGTTTTTTGCATTTGTTTTATTGGATTATTTTAATTAAAATTAAATTGCAAGCACAGATATGTCGGAAATTAAGACAATAGTTGTGAATAGATCAGCCTATGCCGATAATGATCTTGAAGCAGATGCTTTAAGGGCTTATTTAAAAGACAAAGGTGTTTTTGTAGTGAACTTGATGTCTTCTCCTGGAGCAGGCAAGACCACTACTCTAACAAAACTCATCAACGCTCTTAAGAAAGATTTAAGAATTGGGGTGATGGAAGCAGACATCGACAGTGATGTTGATGCAATATCCATTGCTAAGAATACTGGAGTTAAATCTATCCAGCTACATACTTCTGGAATGTGCCATCTAGACGCTGGCATGACCAAGAAAGGGCTAGATGGAATAGATATCAACGACCTAGACCTTGTGTTTTTAGAAAATGTTGGCAATCTAGTCTGCCCTGCTGAATTCGACACCGGAGCAAGTATGGATATCATGATTCTTTCTATCCCAGAAGGTGATGATAAACCACTTAAATATCCACTCGTGTTTGAAAAATGTGACTTAGTGATTATTAATAAAATTGACGCTCTCCCATATTTCGATTTCGACCTCGAAAAGTGTAAGAAAGCCATTAAAATGCGTAATCCTAACGCCACAATAATCCCTATCAGTGCAAAAACTGGTGAGAATATCGACCAGGTTGCAATATATTTCAAAGAGAAGATTCAAAACTGGAAGGAGAAGTAATATGCCAGAGAAGAATACAAAAATCGTTTCCCAATATTATGGAGAAAAAGGTTACAGCTACGAAAAGAAACTTTGTAAGCTCGCTAGAAAGATTACCGATGTAGTTCCACACAAACTCACTGGTGTTAAAACCACAGACCATGAATACTGGGGATTAAGAGAAGTTCTTACTGAACCAATGATTGACGTCTTGCTTAAGATGAAACAACGCAAGCATTACACATTTGAACAAATGTGTGAACTTTGCAAAGACGTTAATCCTGTCGAACTTCAAAAATTATTAGATGATATGTCTGTTATCGGTATCATCGAATATGATTACGGAGATAATTATGCTTGGGATCATCCTCTTGAGGATAAACCAAAAGTTAAGAGATACATGCTCTCTTACTTCGTCCCAGGAAGTGCGGAGTTAATGAACTCCACAGTAGATAGAATTGCTAAGAACCCAGCAGTCGCATCATTCTTTGAAAGAATGACATTCACCCCACTTGCTGGAGTTACTGAAATGCTTCCTCCTGGTGGAGGCGGTGTCGGTATGCACGTTATCCCAGTAGAAAAGGCGATTGAATCAAATAATGAAGCAATCGACATTGAAAAGATTTCTCACTGGATGAAGAAATATGAAGGACACATTTCCGCTGGTATCTGCTCTTGTAGAGCAAGTAGAGCAATGTTAGGCGAAGGATGTATCGATGATGTTGATGATTGGTGTATCCAATTTGGTGATATGGCCGATTACACTGTTGAAACAGGTAGAGCCCACTACATCACTAAGGAAAGAGCGTTAGAAATCTTTGAATTATCAGAGAAGAACGGCTTCGTTCACCAAATCACAAATATCGATGGCGAAAATAAAATTTTCGATATCTGTAACTGCGACGTTAAGATTTGTAATGCTTTAAGAACAGCGCTCTTATTCAATACTCCAAACCTTGAAAGAAGTGCTTATACTGCTAAAGTTACTCCACAAAACTGTGTGGCTTGTGGTCAATGTGTCGCTAACTGTCCAGCCGGTGCTGTTAAGTTAGGCCAAAAATTATGTAATAAAGATGGTAAAGAAGTTAAATATCCATACGCAGTGCTCCCAGATAAAATCAAATGGGGTAAATACGCATGGGATGAAAACTAT
>CAMOSZ010000004.1:0-12028 GCA_946625285.1 uncultured Caryophanales bacterium
CCTTTAACCGAGACAACGTATTCATTACGAATATCTGGAATTTGAACTCCTTCACCGACGGTGATTTGGATAATTCCGCTACGATCTCTTAAATCAATAAAGACAATCGCGCCTAAATTTCTTTTTTTGCTAACCCAGCCAATAAGTGTTACTTCTTGGCCAACGTTTTTTTCTGATAATTCAGTATTAAAACAGGTTCTTTCCATAATTATTCTTGAGTCTCCTCTTTAGTGAGTAATTCATCGAATTTGTCGATGAGTTCATCAACTTTCACTGTAATTTGTTCTTGTGATGATAAATTTTTAACGATAACGGAGTCGTTGTTCATTTCTTCTTCTCCGATAATCACTGCGAATTTTGCGTTCTTTGCACTTGCGCGCTTGAACATGTTGCCGAGCTTAGTCTTATCAAAACATAAGTCGACTTTGAAGCCACCGCTATTGCGTAAGTAAACAGCGATTTCTTCGCTGACGAGTAGAGCTTCTTCGCCAAGTGGCATGACATAAGCATCTAATTCATTTTTGGTGTCTTCTAATAAGTTGTCGTCTTTTAAGACGGAAACAATTCTTTCAATTCCGAATGAGAATCCAACACCTGGAAGTTCTGGACCACCTAATTCTTGCATTAGTTTGCCATAATGTCCTCCAGCTCCGATAGCACCATAATTAGCGCCAGTCTTAGAAACATAATGGAATTCAAATACTGTTTCTGAGTAGTAATCAAGTCCTCTCACTAGTCCTTCATCAATCTCGTATGGGATTTGTAAAGTCGCTAATGCATCTTGAACTTGTTCAAATCTAGCTTTGCTAGCGTCTGACAAATAATCTCCGATTTGAGGAGCGCCATCGATAATTGGACGATCCTCAGGGACTTTACAGTCTAAGATTCTAAGTGGATTGAGTTCATATCTGCTCTTGCAGTCTTCGCACATATTGTCGATGTGATTTTTGAAGTACTCTTTTAAAGCAGTACGATAATTGTTTCTACTTTCTTCATCTCCGAGAGTGTTGATTTTAATTGTGACACCTTCTAAACCTAATGAACAAAGAATGGTATACGCTAAAACGATTACTTCAACATCGTTCATTGGTGAATTGTGGCCGATAGATTCAACACCGAATTGGTTGAATTGACGATATCTACCAAGTTGTGGTCTTTCATATCTAAAGACTGGACCTACATAGTAGAGTTTTAAAGGAAGTTCATTAGTAGCATAGAGTTTGTTTTGAACCACTAATCTCATGATACCAGCGGTGAATTCTGGTCTAAGAGTTAATAAGCGATCACCCTTATCTGGGAATGTGTACATTTCCTTTCTAACGATGTCACTACTTTCTCCAACACCTCTCACAAACACTGAATTATATTCAAGAACTGGAGGCCTGACTCCATTATATGCATATAACTCAGCGATGGATTTCATCATTGCTTCAACTCGCTCGTAAGCGTTAGTTTCTTCTCCGAAGATATCGTGAGTTCCTTTGACATTTTTAATTATTTCCATGTTGATACTCCTTAATGGATGACACGTTTAACATCGTAAACGCCTTTGACGTTAAGCAAGATATTAAATATATCATTTAATCTTTTTAAATCAGAGACATAAATTGTCATTCTCACTAATGTGAGTGTACGATTATGACTCATTAATTGAGCGTGGATAGAACTAACTGTGACTTTCGCACTGCTCATCGTATTCATAATATCGATGAGTAAGTTAGGTCTATCATTCGCTTCCATAGCGATATCGACTGGATAAGTTGAATATTCAATATTCTCTTTCCAATAGACATCAATTACTCTTTGCCCTTCATTAGCGATATTTGGACAATTATGTCGATGGACTGTAATTCCTTTTCCTCTAGTGATATAACCTTTAATCATATCTCCTGGGATTGGAGTACAGCAGCTCGCTAATTGGATGGCGATTCGATCTGCCCCTTTGCAGTAAACTGGGCAAGAAGAATCTCCTTCGTTTCTAACTTTGGCTTTGCCAGTTGGAAGAATGAGCGGTTTTTTAATACCTAAGAACTCAATAACTGCCGCTGGAGTTGGTTTACGGTTAGAGAAACCGATATATAATTCTTCAAGATCTTCGAATTCAAATTGCTTAAGGACTTTTTCTTGTGAAAGAAGTTCCACCATCTCTGCTTCTTCAATTCCCTTATCCTTAAAGGAATCAAGAGCGGACTGTTTACCTTTAGCAATCTTTTCTCCTCTTAATAATTCAGCGTTTTTCTTAGCGATGAATTTCTTAATTTGGCTCTTAGCAAGGTTAGTTTTGACAAAGTCAAGCCATCCTTCACTTGGGCCAGGAGACGTTTTACTAGTTTTGATTTCCACCATATCACCAGTTTTTAAAACAGTGTTAAGTGGTACCATGGTGCCATTGACGAGTGCGCCTACAGCGCTATCGCCTACCTTGGTGTGGATACGATATGCAAAGTCGATTGGAGTTGAACCTTGAGTTAACTCAATAACTTTACCGTTAGGTGTAAAGACATAAACATTGGCTTCAAAAATATCATGAGTAAGATTTTCCATGTATTCAGAAGCACTATTATCTGAACTTTCGTTACTCATAGAGACAAAGTCTCTGAACCAGTGTAATTTATCTTCAATTTCTTTTTGCTCTTCTTTAGGGTCATAACCCTTCTTTTCTTTATAGGCCCAGTGAGCCGCAACTCCGCTTTCAGCGATTTCATCCATGTATTTAGTTCTGATTTGAACTTCATAGACATTTCCATCACCCGAAACAACTGTTGTATGGAGTGATTGATACATGTTTGGTTTTGGCATAGCGATATAATCTTTGAATCGCATTGGTACTGGTTTATAGCTTTGATGGATTAAACCGAGAATTTCATAGCATCTCATTTCTGTATCAGTAATGATACGGAGTGCTAAGATATCATAGATTTCATCAAATGTGTGACCTTTTACATACATCTTTTCATAAATTGAAGAGATGGATTTAACTCTTGAGAAAATCTCAAAAGGAATGTTTTGCGCAAATAAAATATCAGCGAGCTTCTTTTGAAAGACACTTAATGACTTCGCTAAGGTCTTTTCTTTCTTCTCGAGTAACTTTACGATTTCATCGTATTTTGCTGGTTCAAGATATTTAAGACATAAGTCAGCGAGTTCACATTTAATGGTATCTAAACCTAATCGATGAGCAATTGGGACAAATACTTCTTTTGTTTCTTTAGAAAGAGCAATTTGTCTTTCAGGTTTTAAAGAACTAAGTGTTCTCATGTTATGCAAACGGTCGGCTAATTTGATAATAATGACACGAATGTCTTTAGCCATTCCGATAAAGATTTTACGATGGTCTTCTGCTTCAAAATCTTCACTTTCAATTTTGGAGAGTTTTAATCTTTGAATTTTGGTTAGAGAATCAACGAGCTTAGCGACATCACTACCCCATTTCTTTTCGACTTCTTCAATTGTGACATCAGTGTCTTCAACGACATCGTGTAATAAACCGGCAACAATGGTTGCTGGTCCAGCTTGAAGGCTCGCTAAAATGTAGGCGACTTCGATAAGATGGTGATAATATGGTTCGCCACTTCTTCTGAGTTGGCCATCATGCTTTTTCAAAATAAAAGCGTAAGCATCTTCAATGCTTTTACGGTCTTTTTCATTAGTAATATAACTTTGGTACACTTCTTTTAATTGTTCGAATGTATGAAGTGGATATCCGCCATTAACTAATAATTTCTCATTCTCTTTCATATTGACTTTATTGTAGTCCTTTTTATTGCTTTATTAAAGTAATAAAGAAAAATAGTCCATATCCTTATAGAAAATAGAAAACAAAGTTTCTAGATACTTATAAAAAAAGATTCCTTTGATTGGAATCTAGTTTCTAAGCTAAATAATTTAGATAAGTAGTTTAATTATCGTTGTCGAGAAATTCTTTACCACTGAACTCTAAATAATCAAATCCTTTATATGATTTTATAGAGATTGTTCCAATGATATCAACGAACTTTTTATTAGCGAGTTCTTTCTCTGGATAATTGAAATAAACGAGTTTTAATTTATTGCCAAGAGTGGTAACAATGTGCTTGTGATCTCTAGAATACATTAAGGTATCAACTTTAATGTGCCTGAGTCTAAATAATGGAGCAGGCCAACTTTCTCCAAATGGTGAGAAAGATTTAATTAATTGATAATTCTCTAAGGAGAGTTCGCTCATCCCGATATCAATATATTTATATTCGACTTTTTTGACTTCTTTCTTTGAAATAACTTCAGTAAATTTCTTTTTGAACTCATCAAAGTCTTCATCTTTAATAGAGCATCCCGCTGCGCTAGCGTGGCCTCCACTCGTTAATAAATATTGGCCAAGTTCAGAGAACGCCTCAACAATATCATATCCTTCAGGCGCTCTAGCGCTTCCTTTTAAAGAGCCGTCTAAGGCTTTAGTAAAAACAATAACTGGAATTTGATATTTAACCATAATCGAATTGGCGATTAATCCGATGATTCCTTCTTTATAGTCACCCTTAATAATTACTGCTTTATCGTTTAATGATAAGTTAAGGTAACTAAGGTCGATTTTGGAGATATTTTTTCTCTCTTCATTCATATCAACAATGAAAGAATAGTAGTTTAAAATATAATCTTTGTCATCAGAGACAAAATAATTAACAATTTGGTTAATTGAGGTGTCTTCGATTAGTCTTCCTATAGAATTGATACGTGGAGCGATTTTCATTCCGATGATATTTTCATCTAATGGTTCATGATCCGCTAATAAATCAACTGCTAAGAATTCTCCTGGAGTGTAAGCTTCAAACATTGCTCTAAGTAAGTTACGGTTATAGTCAAGCAAAGGCATCATGTCACTTATCACAGAAATAGTTGCTAAAAGAGCTAAATATTTATCGACTCTTCCTAATAAGGAAATCGAGTAAATAAAGGCGGTAAAAGCACCACTAGAAGATGTTTCTCCAAAGTTAGACACTATTGGGTGACAAATCGCATCCGCTAAAGGAAGAGTGTCGGAGGCTTGGTGATGATCTAAAATCAAAACCTTAATGCCAGCGTTATGAAGCATCTCTATGCCTTCAAAAGCAGTTATTCCATTATCAACAGTAATAACTAAATCATATTTTTGATCGATGTATTCTTGAGCGTGTTTAGCGTTTAATCCATAGCCGTCTAAATAACGGTTAGGTAGATAATAATCAACCACCACATCTAAATAAGAGAACATCTTTACTAAGATGCTGGTGCCCATTACTCCGTCGCAATCATAGTCACCATAGATGATGATTTTACCTTTATTAGCGATAACATCTTTAACAAGCTTTACAGCTTTATCAATATCATCGAATTCATGGCCATCTTTAAAATTGGCTAAATTAACATCTTTGTTAAGCGAAAGATATTTATTGTAGTCAATTGAATAATAGTCAAGTAAACGTTCTAATAATGATTTGTTCATATTTGAAAAAGCTACACATTAGTGTAGCTGTTTGTTTGATTAATCGTTGATACCAATGAAGATTGCTTCTTCAGGTTCTGCAGATTTCTTTGTAACAACTTTCTTGTTCTTGTGTTCTCTTGGTTTTGTGTTAATTGTGATCTTAGAGAATAACTTGTATAAGAAGTTAGAAACAGGAACAAATAAGACAATTACTAATCCTAATGCTGCTAAAGAAGCTAAGATTGATACTAAGTATAAGTAAGAGGAATTAATGATTCCAAAGCCGAAGAAGTTAATGAAGACATAAACTCCGATAACTGCTGCTGCAAAGATTGGAGTAGCGGCCATACCAAGAGCCTTCTTAGAAACTTCGACACGATGTTCATAAGAATTATCTCTATTCTTGTCATCAAGAATCATTTCACGTTCTCTATTCATGAATAAAATCATAAAGAAGTAGGAAACGAGTGTCACAAGTGGAACAGCAACTGCTGCACTAGCGGTAACAGTCATTCCAATAACACCAAATAAAACGGTAATTCCTAAGGCGATTGCACCACTAACGATTGGGAAGATTAATGTAGCTAAGCCACGGCTTAAACGATATCTAAGTGTTAAGTATAAAGTCACGATTAAGATAGCGATAAATGTGGCCAGAGTAATCTTTGACCAATCTGGTGAAGCAACTGGAACAACTTCTGTAACAGTCTTAACAGAGACGATTGTTTCTTCTGAACCAGAGAAGATAGTTGGGTCAGTCATAACATCTTCAAGAACTTCACTTAATGCACGAGCATCACTAACAGGTTCACTAGAAAGTTTTGCGTTTGTGTCTAAGGAAATGATTTTCTTTAATTGAACAACATAATATGTTGTTGAATAGTTTGTGGTAACGGATTCAACAGTCTTGCTTTCTTTAACATCAAATGTATCAAAATCTAAATTTGAATATGTGAGTAAGGAGTTATAAACTGTTTCACCATTATCGTTTTTATCTTCGATTTCAATATATGAAAGGATTTGATCTTTTAAAGTATTTTCGTCTAATTTTGATTTGGAATCATCATCGATAACTTTAATCTTGTTTTGGACATAGATTTCTCCACGGATTGCGCTTGCAGCCTTGGCCTTGATTAAAGTACCACCATTAAGACTGCCAGCAACGATAACACCAACTAAAGATAAAACGAATGCGCCAAAAGCAACAAAACTAACTGGTTTACGTTTGACTGTGAAATCTTTTTCGGCGTATGGACCATAGAATCTTTGTTTTTCTTCGGCCATGTGATTTGGAACATTAGCAGAATCGATTCCGAAATATTCATATTTGCCAATTAAGCCTGTGGTGTTTGTGACTAACCACATGAGTCCTTTTAATCCTAAGGTGTTAACAATTAAAGAGATGATTGTACCAAAGGTAAGGATGGAACCAAATGAATGTAAAGCACTACCACCAAGTAAGTAAACCATTAAGCCAACAACGATACCGACAAAGTGAATATCGATAATTGGAAGAAGGCTCTTTTTGCTTGCTTCAGTATTTGCTTTCTTTAATGTATGTCCACGATATGCATCTTCTTTGAGCTTGTTTAAATAAACAATGGAACTAACCAAGGAGATAACAGCGACTGCTACTAAGGCAGCAACAGCGAGCATGTTATATTCTAGGCCGGCTAAAATCATGAACATGAAACCGCTTAAAACACTTAAGACAGTTGTTGTAACGGCGCTAATAGCGCCTAAACGATAGAAGACAACGAGTAATAAAGAAACAACAACAACGGCAGCTACAGTAGCAGTTAATGTATTATTCCAAACAACTTTGTCTTCGGTAATAACAGCTTCAACTTTTGGATCTAACCAAACTTCTGTACCACTTGTGATACCTTTAATACATTTAACTTCATAGTCTAAACTTGAAGCGTTGAATAAATGTAACAAGAAGTCTGCTTGGTTAAACGCTGATTGAACTTCGATTGGATCGGCATAGCCATTTCCATTTTTATCTTGATAACCACAGATTTGAGATAAAGAATTCTTGTTGGAATCGTAGAATAATTCATCTGTGCTATCTGGTGCAAAATCAAATGTTAATAAGGTTTTATTTTCTAAGGTATTGTTTTCGCTGAGGATTTGGTAGTTTTCACCTTTTTGGTAATTATAAATTAAGAATAAACGAGCGACTTCTCTACTATCGCCGTCTTCTTGTCCTTCGACAGTCACCGGATTATCTTGGGCATTTTGAATTAATGTATCCCATTCAGTGTAGTCGGTCTTAATTGGGAGAATGATTTCTGGGTATTCGTTAACAGTAACGCTCTTAAGATAAGCATTGCCATTTCTAAATTGAGAAGCTTCAACAACATCAGATTGGTTATTCATCAATGCGAATGAACCACTGAATGTTAAGTAAGTAACGATTTGTTGATATTTTTCAACGTTTTCAGCGCCAAAGCTAACTGTGACGATGTCGTTACCAGATGTTTGGATGTCATAGGATTCGACATCATAGGAGATTAATCTCTCCTCCATAATCTTCGCCATCTCTTTAGCGGAATCTGCAGTTAATTTTTTAACTTCATCTTCATCATCTTCTTTCTCTCTTTCAGTTAATTGGAAAGTGAATTGACGACGAAGTCTATGATCACCATTGGATGAAAATCCTTTAATAAGAGTTGGTAAAGAAGCAAACGAAATAACTAATGCTGAGAATGCAATTAGTAAGTATGCCCATAATCTTCTCATGTGTTAATACCTCCGAGGTTTATAATAAACCTATTGCGAAAAACGCCTAATTAAAAAAATACATTAATTGAGTGCATATTTCAACATAATTATGCACGCGTGATAATAAGGAATGTAGTGATATACACTACAATAATGTTCCTTGATATGTGATTTTGAGGTGCTTGTAAGCTTTGTCACGAGCAACTCTACCTCTTGGAGTGCGGTCAATGAAGCCAATCTGCAGTAAGTATGGTTCATAGACATCCTCAAGGTTCATAATTTCTTCTCCGATAGCATTAGCTAGACTCTCAAGTCCAACTGGGCCGCCTTTAAAACGGAGAATTAATGTCTTCAAATAACGGATATCGACATCGTCGAGTCCGATTGAATCAACTTTAAGAGCATCGAGCGCTTTAATCGTATCTTCATAAGAAACAGTGTCTCGATGTTGATAATTAGCAAAGTCTCTCACTCTTCTAAATAGTCGGTTAGCGATACGAGGAGTTCCCCTACTACGTTTAGCGATTTCTAATTGTCCTTTTTCATCAATTTCTGTATTGAGAACTCTTGCAGTTCTTCTAACGATGTCTCTAATTTCATCTTCGGTATAGAAATTGAGCTTTTCAACAATTCCAAATCTTGCACGTAAAGGGGCGCTTAAATCACCTGCACGCGTTGTTGCGCCGATTAGAGTGAAAGGTGGAAGATTAATGCTAATAGATTTTGATGAAGATTCACGATTGATAATAATATCAAATCTAAAATCTTCCATCGCTGAATATAAAGATTCTTCTACTACTCTTGGGAGACGATGAATTTCATCAATAAAAAGAATATCCCCTGGTTCAAGTTCAGAAAGAATAGCAGCAAGATCTCCGGTCTTCTCTATTGTTGTACCTGTTACGACATGGATGTGTGCACCCATTTCGTGAGCGATAACATGCGCTAAAGTAGTCTTACCTAATCCTGGTGGGCCATATAAAAGAACATGGTCTAATGGTTCGTTACGATGTAATGCAGCACCAATAAAAACATTTAAATTTTCTTTAAGATCTTTTTGACCAACATATTCTTTAAGTGTTAAAGGTCTTAAAGAAGAATCTAATGAATCTTCATTAACGTTTGGTTTAGCGTCTAATAACCTACTCATTTTAGTTCTTTAGCCTCTTCAAAGCGATGCGTAAAATATCTTCATTTGTCGCTCCTGGTTCATTGATGGTTGCTAAGACACGATCAATGGCTGCTCCTTTAAATCCGAGAGTCTTAAGAGCGTCATATACTTCTTCGTATTGTTTTGGGTTTCCTTTGGATCCAGTGAGTTCGCCTTTTAAATCTAAGATGATTTGTCCAGCAGCTTTTGCGCCTAATCCAGGAAGCTTCTTTAAGAAAGCAACGTTATTTGATGCAATTGCGTTAATTACATCATTAGGAGTTGTTGCACTTAAAGCGTTAATAACAGTTTTAGGACCTAATCCTTTAACTTTTATCAAAGATAAGAAAACATCTTTCTCTTCTTTATCTAAGAAACCGATGAGATAGTTTTCGTCTTCTCTAACTACGTTATAGGTGTAGACTAAAACTTCATCACCAACATGGAACTGTTCGATATGACTGACTAACATTTGATAGCCAACATCTCTAACATCAATGACGATACTTTCTTGTTCAATAATTGCAACTTTGCCTCTTAAAAAGTAAATCATTTATCTCTCCTAATTTATTAAAATAAATAACACCAAAATAACTAATCCAACAAAGGATGAAAATAGTCCTGAATAAATAACGATGTCGAGTTTATTTTTCATAGTTAATCTCTATTGAATTCCTTTGGACATGGTAATGGGGCTCTTTTATGTTCACTAATACGGTGGAGATATTCAATTCTCTGTTTTGAATTTTCATCTACTTCTTTGCCGAGTAAATAATCATCTAATACATCGTATTTGACACCCATTTCAGTTTCATCTGTTTGGCCTTCGAACAAACCAGCGGTTGGTGTACGTTCTGCTAAACGATCAGAAATGCCGTAATATTTACAAGCTTCCATAACTTCTCTTTTTAGTAGATATGGGATTGGCAAGACATCAACACCACCATCGCCGTATTTTGTGAAGTAACCCGTATAACGTTCACAAGCATTATCGGTTCCAATAACTAAACCTCCAACTTTTTGAGCGTAGGCATAAAGGATACACATTCTAATTCTAACCTTAAGGTTAGCACGTGTCATTGTATCAAGTTCTATTCCATTAACTGCAAAATCATCAACAATCTTGTGATAACTTCCAGAACCATCGATGACAATGTAATTAACATCTAATTCTTTTGCGACTTCTTTTGCGTCTTCTAAATCTGCTGGATTTGAATCGATAGGCATCATAATGCAAGTGAGTTTATCTTTTCCAACAGCAGTTTTAGTAATTGCCGCGACTAAAGAAGAATCAACTCCACCAGAAAGACCTAAAACATATTGCTTTTGGTGAGATTCTTCTAAATAATCTTTTACGAATTTTTCAATTTCTTTTAAGTATTCTTCTAATTTCATTATCGATAATACACGAAGACAAAGTCATCAAGAATTACTTGATCTCCATCTTGCGCTCCTAATTCTTCTAATTTATCATCAACTTTTAATTTACGAAGATGAGTTAATAATTTCATCATTCCATCATCAGTAGAAATATTGGTCATCTTATAAAATTTGATAATTTTATCTCCAACAATTTCCCAACTATGAGCAGTTGGATGTTTGATATCAAATTCTTTCTCCTCATCATCTAAGGTATAAACCTTATTTTCAAGAGTCTCTTCTTCAGCATCGAATAATGGGAAGATTGGAGTGACATCGAGAAGGTCAGCGCACTTATAGACAAGTTCATCAATTCCTTCTTCGGTTAATGCGGAGATTGGAATACATTTGACTTTCGCTTTCTTTTCAAATGCTTTAAGTCTTTCTGATGCACCTTCTTCATCCATTTTGGATGCGACATATATTACTGGTCTCTTATCTAAACTGAAACCATATTCTTTAAGTTCTTTAGAAATGATCTGGTAATCGCTATAAGGATCTCTACCTGATTCTCCCATATCAATGACGTGAACAATAATTCGGCATCTTTCGATATGTCTTAAGAATTGTAAGCCAAGTCCTTTTCCGTCATGCGCGCCTTCAATAATTCCAGGAAGGTCTGCCATAACGAAGCTTCTACCATCTTTTGAAGTTACAACACCTAAGTTAGGAATAATTGTGGTAAATGGATAATCAGCAATTTCAGGACGGGCACTACTAACAACAGATAATAAAGTTGATTTTCCGACACTTGGGAATCCAACTAATCCAACATCTGCAAGTAATTTTAATTCTAAAATTAAACGTTTTTGCTCTCCTGGTTCACCATTTTCAGCAATTCGAGGAACTCTATTGGTTGAACTTTTAAAGCAAGTGTTTCCTCGTCCGCCTCTACCACCTTTAGCGACTCTTAATTCGAGTCCATCAGTAGAAAGGTCGCCCAAGAATTTGTGGTTCTTTTCTTCATAAACCACTGTTCCAACCGGAACATCGACATAGATGTCTTCGCTTCCTCGACCATATTGATTTTTAATTCCACCCTTTTCTCCATCAGGTCCGATGAAGCATTTGGAGTGTCTAAAATTGAACAAAGTATTAATTTTGCTATTCGCTCTTAAAATAACAGAAGCACCTCTACCTCCATTACCTCCGGCTGGTCCACCTTTAGCGATATATTTTTCTCTTCTAAAGGCAATAGCGCCATCGCCACCTTTGCCACTTCTAACTTCAATAATTGCACGATCGATAAACATACATGTTAATTATATATTAAATATAATAAAAAGACCACA
>CAMOSZ010000005.1:0-2697 GCA_946625285.1 uncultured Caryophanales bacterium
CCATTATTAGGGGTAGAAGATGTATAAGTAAGAATAACGTTTAAGTTATGATTTCCACCGATGATACATTGATAAATGTGATCTCCTTTATCGGTGGTAGCTTCTAAGTTATATCCAACTTGCTCATATTTAGATAAATAGATACGTTCTCCATAGACTAAAGAGACGTCTTCAAACTCTAATCCATCAATACCAACAACTGTAAATGTCACTAAGCATTTAACAACGCTCCAATTAATGTTCCACTCTTCGTATAAACGGAATGTTCCATGGTCGTCTTTTGAATCTGGGATTGGGCCAGTTAAACCATATTCATCATTAATAATCATGGTTTTTTCTTCGATTAATCGATAACCGATATCCCCATTTTCAAATGATGGGATTTGGGTGTTAGCGTTAATGACGATGGAATACATATGCGCACAATCGTATAAGTAACCATTTTCATCTTTAGTGTTATATATAGAGACACCAATCATATTGGTTTCACCGAATTGACGAAGCGTTATACCGCTTCCATCTTTGTTAAAGATGCTACGTAATGTAATTGGTTCTCCATTTTTAGTTTGATAAATCAAAATGTTATCTAAGAAGTTGATTTTATCAATCCAAGAATTAACGAGTAAGTTGGTTTGGAAAATGCTGTCATTAAAGAGGAACATAATCCAACGATTGCAGTTAGGATCTTCTCTAGCTTCAGAATCCATACGGTTATGAATACCAGAGATATTGATATAGCCAAAGTTCACTAATTCGTTAGCGACTATGGAGAAGCTAAATGCTTCATATTTAGCGCTAGCCTTGCCATAGTCATTATTGACAAAGCGATATGCTCTTCCAACAGTAGCTTTGCTATTATTGATATAAATTTCACAGCCTTCTAAGACTTCAATCATATAGATGGTTGTGCCGTTATATGTTTCGTATTCTTGAGCGGTTAAGGCGAATAAGAAAGCAGAACTTGTCCATTTATTTTGTTCACCATTTCTTAAGTTAGTAACTTCACCAAGAGTTTTGCCTTCATCTTCTTCGCTGAGATAGATTTTAATCTTGGAATAGGCATTAATAGCGGTTAAATCATCATAGATGATATTATTAGTGCCATCGATAGATTCTGAAAGGATATCAATGAAATAATAGTCATTAAGACTATCCGCTCTTACTTGAGCACCAATTAAGGTAATTGGACCAGTAATTGGATCTGGAGTTGAATCTGGAAGTAAGTTTGTTACTTGCTCTTTAGCAGCAGGATTTCCATAAGATGGATTATGGAATGTATATTCACCATCTAATTCACAAATCTTGTTTTGATAGATGAGTTCACATCTACCTAAAACCTTAATTTTGTAAATAGTGGTGCCATTATATAAATCAAATTCTTCTTTGCTGAGAGAGAACATGAAAGATTGGCTTTGCCATCTATTGATTACCGCTTCTCTTTTAGAAGTAATTTCTGCAAGAGACTTACCTTCATCATTTTCAGAAAGATAAACGATGACTTTTTCATAGGCATTAATGTGAGTGCCTAGATTAACGTAATAAGTAACTTCTTCAGGCAAATATAGCTCACTTCTTAAGTCGATATAGAAAGAATTATCACCTTCGTCTCCTCTAACTTCAGCGCCGAACAAGGAGAGTTGTTGTTCACTTCTTTGATATTCGACATCTTCTGCCCATTCGAATGATTCATATTTAGCGTTTGAATCGCCATAATGAGTGTTAATAAATCTTTTAGTAGTGGAGTTAACCACGGTTTGAGATTTGTTATTTGGATAAGTACATCCTTCTAAGATTTCTATCATATAGATAGAACTGCCATTATATGTTTCATAATTGGTGTTATTAATTGGGAACATAACTCCCCCACATTCCCATCTATTGATTGTCCATGGACTATTATCAATAAAGGAAGATAAATAAACACCTTCTGAAGCGCTATTTAAATAGACTTTAATCTTTTCAGGAGCGTTATATATAGATGTATATCCAGTGCCTTCGGCAGGATAAGTTATTTCAATTTGATAATCACGGATAACAAGATAGTTGCTATTAACATGGTCGCTTCTAATTTGAATACCATAGATATCAGATGCAACTTCTTCTTGGATGGCATTAGCTTTACTAGCTTTGGTGTTTAATGAGGAAAAAACTCCGCAAACCATCGCTAGAGAAACGGATAATAGAGAGATAATTCCTAAATTCTTTTTCATTGCCTTTTTCCTAGATTTTATGATTGAAAGGAATAACTACTTTTTTCTTTACTGATTCATCAGCATCAAAGACAGTAAGGTGTCCGATGATAGAGTCATCAATTGTGGTTGTTGAGATACTTGGTTTACCACCTGAGAAATATGTTAAGAAGTCAGCGACTAAACCTTTATCTCCACCGAAGTGGCCACCGGTTTCGCCATTTCTATCATTGTATTCAATAACTCTTTCAAGATATCCATCAGTCTCTTTATCAAAAGTTCTGACATAAACTTTTCCAGCAGATGCAGAAGCTTCGATTTCTCCAAGCGTACCAACAATATGGATTGTTCTTTCTGCTTTCATAGCGCCTAACACTAAAGTGTGGCATGCCATTGAACCGTTAGCGAACTTAATAATAACTTCCTGGTGATTTAATAAATCTCCGTCGCATTTATAGATACAACGTCCATGTGGATTATTAGTTTTTAAAGATTCAATCTTTTCTTC
>CAMOSZ010000006.1:0-4587 GCA_946625285.1 uncultured Caryophanales bacterium
TATTGACTTGAAGTAAGTTAGCAACGTTATTTCTCATCGACTCAATATAATCTTTGAGTTTTGGTCTTTCTAAAGACACAAAGATATCAACGTTATTTACTTCATATCCCTTTTCTAACATCATTTTCACAACTTTAGAGACGATAATGCTACTATCCATATTTAAAGTTTCATCTGATGTGTCAGGGAAATGTTTTCCTAAATCACCTAAGGCTAAAGCGCCTAAGATAGATTCCGCTAAAGCGTGATACAAAACATCACCATCACTATGAGCGAGTTCTCCTTTTTCAAAAGGAACAACTACTCCTCCGATGATTAGTTTTCTATTTTCCGCTAAGCGGTGGATGTCTTTACTAAAGCCAATACGATAATCCATTATTTCTTACCTGAGACATTGAATTTGAAGAACATGATATCTCCATCTTTAGGGAAATATCCTCTTCCTTCAGTTTTTAATTTACCAGCTTCTTTAACTGCTGCTTCACTTCCTAACTCATGAATTGAATCATAAGTGTATACTTCAGCGCAGATAAATCCTTTTTCAAAGTCGGTATGAATAACTCCAGCACAGTTAGGAGCGCTCATTCCATTTTTAAATGTCCATGCACGACATTCATCAGGACCGACAGTGAAGAATGTTGATAAATTTAATAATTTATATGTCGCTTTGATTAAGCGAGATAAGCCACTATCAGAGATTCCTAAATCCTTTAAGAATTCTGCTCTTTCTTCCTTTGGAAGTTCAGAGAGTTGTGATTCGATTTCACAGCTAACAGGAATAACTTCGTTTCCTTCTTTAGTCGCGTAATCTTTAACAATGTTATAAAGTTCACAGTTATCAATATCCACTAAATCATCTTCTCCGACGTTAGCGACATAGATAATTGATTTCTTTGTTAACAAATGGTAGTTCTTCACTACTTCTTCTTGTTCGCTAGTTAAATGAACTGTTCTAGCGGCAAGGCCTTGTTCTAAGGCTTCTTTAAGTGGAGATAATGCTGACATCTCCATAACTGATTCTTTATCCTTTAAGATACGAGCTTTGTTCTCAATCTTTTCAATACGTTTAGTAACGGTATCTAAATCCGCCATAACGAGTTCAAGATTAATAACTTCAATATCTCTAATTGGATCAACATCACCTTCAACGTGGATAATATCCGCGTTTTTAAAGCAACGTACTACTTCCACAATCGCATCACATTCACGAATATGCGATAAGAACTGATTGCCAAGGCCTTCTCCTTTGGAGGCACCTCTGACTAAACCAGCAATGTCGTAAAATTCAATCGTTGCAGGAATTGTTCTCTCAGGTTTGAAGACATCGACTAAGAAATCAAGTCTCTCATCTGGGACAGCGACAATTCTTGTATTTGGATTAATGGTGGCGAATGGATAGTTAGCAGCTTCAACGTGCGAATTAGTAATCGCATTAAAGAGTGTTGATTTTCCAACATTTGGTAATCCTACTATTCCTGCTTTTAAACCCATTTTTTAATATTCCTTTTGATTATTATCAAAGTATATTATATGCAAACGTTCCTCTTTTACAAAGAGAAAATTATTGGAGACATTCAATTGGATTTAATTTTGATATCTTTGTGCTAATCATAAATGAACTAAGCAAAGATATAGAAAGCGCTACAAGTAACATATAAATGAACGACATTGGGTTAAGGATAAAGATTGACTCTATATATAAAGTTTTCGCAAATGTTTTAGACAAAATAAGTGAAGCAGCAATTAACTCCAAACTAGAGAATAAAAACGATAATCCAGTCATCGTTAGAGAATGAAAATAAGCAAATTTTCTACTCTCTTTTTCTTTAGCGCCTAGACACCTCACTAATCCAACATCTTTTTTGATTTCTACAAAATGTAGATAGTTGCAAATAAACAAAATGAGACTGGCAATCAAGACACTTGTGATTGATACCGCTAGCATGATTATCTCAATGTAGTTACATATCTTATCAACACTACCTTTAACTTCTTTTAAAGGAGCGTTCACTGATAGATGAGGGAATGCTCTATTAATTTTATTAATTATTTGTTCTTCGTTCCCTTCACTAATTCGTAACGCTAAATTACTTATTCTCAATTCAAAAGTCGATATTCCAAGCATTACTTGAAAGAAAAGAATTGACCATGCTTCTTTATGAGAGATAGTTACTTTAGCGCTATCAGTTACTCCAACTATTTTTAAGGAAGCAACTTCAAACTCTCTAGAAACATAACCATTTGATAATAGAGTCTCTTTTACCGGGAAAGATAGGTAGATGAATTTATTAATCGGATTTTCAATTTTTAATCGATTTCTTAGGCCTTCACTAATAAGGATTTCCTGGAAATTAGCGGGTTCCCTACCTGTTATTACTCGATAATGGGGGTCAAAGGAGAAGCCGTTAATACTGCTTTTGGAAAAGTGTCCTTCGATGATTTCTGCTGGTAAAGAAGCATTATAAGAATCTTCATATTTGATATAGGACATGTTGTCATTAACATCCTCAATTAAGACTTCATCCACGGATAAATAAGTTGATCGAGAAAAACCCATCATTAAGCTTTGACCAAATATTGAGTATCCAGAACTTGTTCCATATGTTACTTCATACACTCCCAAGGTACTTTTTTTACAGTAGTCAGCAACATAAGATGGGATATCATCTTTGTTTGTTCTATGAACAATCATTACTTTTGAGCAGTTATAAGTTTGACTGCCTTCATATAGAAGTGGGCAATATTTCTTATCTAATATCTCATAATCTAGTGATTCGTTTTCAATTGAAAACCTTTTGGAAATTAGAAAGTCATCTCTACCACTATTGAAGTCTACATAATAAGACTTGATTAACGCCCATGGATATTCACTATTCGTGTTAATCTTATCGGTGGAAGGTAAATGGCACTCTCCCTCTAAAATATATTCATTCCATAATGGGTTAGAGTGATATATCAAAGTCCTACTAGATAGAATAAAGCCTTTCAGTTTTATAGGTATTTGAGCTTCATATCCCCAACTTTCATTTGCAAAGCAAAACTTCATATTTACTTCATGATATTGGAGATAATTAGAAAGTGACTTTGTTGTTCTAGTAATTCCTAATTGGTAGCAAAGCTCATTTACCACTAGCATAGGCATTGCTAAAACAATCTCATTTTCATCAAGCGAATCTATTTGATTTGGATATATTTCGTTAGTGCTATTCTCCAGTAATTCAAACTCATTTATATAACTTGATGAGTATGGCCCAATAGGTTTAGTGACATCGTTATCTAAAGATAAATAGTTTTCGGTTGGAAATAAATAATCAGCATTCCAATAGTAGACCCCGATTCTTTTTACTGCTTTATCCCCATCTATTGAATCATATACTTCTTCTAATGACGCTGAAGAAATAATGTCTTTACTGATGTTAGGTGTCTTTGTGGAGATCACTAATTTGTCACTATCGAGAATTGATGAATAACTTCGATATACATTTGTAGAAATTATTTCTCTTAGGGTACTAGCTAGTCCCACTCCAATAAGGCCTAAAGAAGTAGAAACACTAATAAACATCGTTCTCCATTTTCTTCTTTTTATGGAGTTAGTCGTATGGTGAAGCAAAAACTTAAATGGCAAGTCTCTTTTCTTATCATCATATTTAAGTTTTAAGACCGGAAGATATTCCTTGTGCTTGTTTCTATTCTGATATTTATCTGAAATAACCCTTCCGTCTTTCATCCTTATGATTCTATCCGCATACTTACTAGTTAATTCTTCATCGTGAGAGACCATTACCACTAAAGAAGAGGCGCTAATCTTTTTTAATAATTCCATAACCATTTCACTATTAGTTTCATCAAGGTTTCCGGTAGGTTCATCTGCTAATAATAGAGGTGGCGAATTAGCGATTGCTCTACATATTGCGACTCTTTGTTTTTCTCCTCCAGATAACGAAGAAATTGGCTCATTAATTTTCTCAAACAAACCCACTAATTTAAGTAGGTCCTCCACTCTTTTTGCTTTTTTCTTCTCTTTATCGCTACTACTCATATCGATTGAAAGAAGGATGTTTGAACGCACTGTTTCAAATTCAAAAAGCTTATAATCTTGGAAGACAAAACCAATCCTTTTATTGCGCATCGATTCCTTCTCACTAGAGGACATATCTTTATATTTTCTTCCATCAAAAGAGATATCTCCATCAAAGTCCAATAAGGAAGATAAGACATTTAATAAAGTAGATTTTCCACATCCAGAAGGACCGTTAATAATCACAAGTCCATATCTAGGGAGTTTTAATTTGATATTATTCAGGACTTTTCGTCCGTTATATTCTTTAGACACATTAAGAAAATCGATCATAAACTTTGTAACTCTCCTTTAATACTTTTTCTTTTAGAAAAATAAATAGGGATAATGGTAGAAAACATCATAACAATCAAAGTTATAAGGAAAACGATAATTGGAAATAAAAACTTCATCCCTAAAAACTCAAAAAGAGGAATCGAAATTAAAGATTCAATATCAATAAATAGATGAACAATATGATTTATCAGTTTAGATACACCTATTGATATTGGGATTGATAATAGAAAAGA
>CAMOSZ010000007.1:0-50822 GCA_946625285.1 uncultured Caryophanales bacterium
CATCCGAGTTTTTGTATTCAGATGTTAAAGAAAAGACGTAGTCGTTTTTTAGAAGAGCAGTTTCTAGCTTTTCCTCTAAAGCTTCATCTTTTTTCTTTGTTGATAATGTAATTTGAATCGTTCTTAAGTAGTAAGTTGGGCAATCATCTGCAAATTCAGGTGGTCTTTTTGATATCTCCTGATAAATGATGAACGGAGCTTCTGCATTTTGCTCATTGTCATAATCAAGATGAGCATAGATGACTGTCGGAAGAACGGTTAATAGCACTCTTCTTAGTTTCTTAAGCATCATCCACCTCCATTAATTATCTTTCTGATATCGTCTAGCATCTTCGGGGTAAACTCGTCATAAGCAGGTCTTAAAAAAGGGCGAGCAGATACGAGCTTTCCACTACGATGCTTAAAGCCAAGTTCTACTAAATGAACGATGGAACCTTTGGTTTTGGAATAAATAACAATCGTTTTGTTTATACCTTCACCATATGATTCCTTAATAAAAGAATCGCCTAAATGCTCGTGTGTCCACGGTGTTCTAGGTGCATGTTCTTTTATATAATCCAGGATCAAGTCGGCTGTTTCATCTAAGCGTTGTAATATCGCTACTTCAACGTCTTTAGAATAGTTTTTAACGGCCTTTTCAATCTCTGGTGTGAGAGCGGTAAGTTCTAAAGATTCCATCCAGCGATGTCCTCCTTTTTAATTTGGGTTTCGCTAGCATATAGTTCCATCCACATTCCGTTTTGATAACTCCTCTCTACTTCGTAGATGGTGTCTTCATTAGGAACATATAGGTACTTGCTACCGTCATAAAGGAACGCTTGAATTGAAACCTTAAAATCAAGTAAAACTTTGCTCTCTTTTGAAGAGTAATGTTCCTTAGAAGTGATGGAGGCTGTCATCCCCACCACCTCTTTGGAGCCGACCAAACGCAAGACTTGGTTGCCCAAATCATCAGCATCTGTTTTAACACGTAATAGGAATAAGTTGATGTTGCCGGAATTAGGATACGCTATCACGAGGAAGAACCTCCACCAACCTCAGGTCTATGCAAGCATAGTTGCCTGAGTAAGACGTCAAAGCTCTTGGGAAGCTCTTTCACTTCTCCGTTACTATTGAATCCGAAATGTGTCTTCACAAATATGGTAATAAGAGCTGTCACTAAAGGATTGTCATCTGATTCAGCGGTTTCACGAGGAACTCCAGCTGTGACTAGCAACTGGCGGCACGAGGCAATATGAATCAAGATTTCATCATCAGCGTAGTTTTCTGTTGCAGGGATAAGCAAAGCTTTCTTCATCTTCTCTAGCATGTTTTCGCACGACATTTTAGACACCTCCTCTACTCGTTAGAATATTCTTCCTATTACTCTTAAACGGAAGGACCCGCCTTCATACGGACTTATTGATTTCTCATTTCATACGTATTGCGACTAGCGACTTATCAAGGTTAGCGGGCACTCCTCCGTGTTTCGACCTAAGGTCTATTCGCCTTCTTCTTCGTCAGAATCTGATTCGGATTGGGCAGCAGCTTTCTTAACTCTTAAGAAGCCTTTGTAGCCGATGACGTTACCACCAGTGAAGACAGATGCCTTATAGCAGATGATGCCATCTTTGAATTTGTAATCAGTGGATTTAGCTACTTCAACACCACTGAAGATTGGGACTTCGTAGTTAGCTAATGGACCATAAGCGATACCATATTCACCGACTTGAGTACTTTCAGCAGAGATTGCTTTACAGTGACTGGAGATGATGAATGGGATACCATCGATGGTTTTTGCCTTGTAGTCAACGTTATAGACTTTTCTGCCTTCAGCGGTTCTTAAACCAGCGAATGCACGTAAGTCATTCTTGTTGAGGATGAGAACACAGCCACCTTCGACTTCTTCATCACCGCCATAGGCGTAGACGATTTCATCTAAGGTATTTTCGTCAATTGCACTGAGTTCTAAGTCGACTGCATCAGCTAAGGCTTCACAGTTAGCAGAGAAGATGCCTTTGAAGGTGTTTGTGGTTCCTGCACCACGAAGGATTTGTTCGGAGATTTTCTTTCTTAAAGCGATATTAACACCCTTTAAAACTTCTCCTTGGTAATCGGCCGCTGGGAGTTTCTCTAACTCTTCGGTGATTTCTGCATAAGCAGTAACTTTGACTTTGGAGATTGTTAAATAGCCAAATTCTGGTTCTGCTGTGGTATAAGGATCACCTTCAGCAGTTAAACCACCAGTACCATGAGATTTCACAAAGGATTTCTTGTAGGTTTCGCCACCTTTTAGATTGACTGTGTGAACTTGGTCCACTAAAGTGGAAACTTCTCTAAATGGGTATGGTGTGATTTTGTCATCAACATGCTCTGGGAGTAAAACTCCATCAGCAGTAACGGTGACAGTTCTACCTTCTTTTAAGGCTTGACCACGAGCTTCTAATTCAGCATTAGATTCTGTGGATTTGGTTTCAACAACGACATCTTGGACATCGAATTTGCCTCTCATAGCGAGTTTCTTTTCGATGGCCTTGCGTTCGTTGGTGAGTTCGTCTACTTCTTTATCGTAAGCAGATAATTTTTCGACATCGGATTCGGAATCAACTAAGCCACGGATTTCTTCAATACGTGCTTTGATTTCCTTTAAACGTAATTCAAGATTCATAAAATGAATTCCTCCTAGATTTTGGTTTTGATTTTTAGTCTCTTTACTAAGACTGTTCTACGTTCTAAGTTCTCTGCATCATCCAATGCCTTTAGTTCAGCATCCGCCAACTCTAAAGAGCGAGCACTTGCTTGGATAGAAGTTTGGTCGTAGGCAGGCAAGTCCACAACACTTACATCAAAGAGCCTATCAATGCCTGTAATAGTTCTTTTTGGAAGCTTACCGCTTTTATCCCAGCTTTGACTTTTAACAGTGAAAGCAAATGACATCTTGTCTAATAGTCCAGCTTCGATACATTTGAAGATGTCTCTATTGCTGGTTGTGTCGATGAGTTCGGCATGGATTTTCAAGCCTTTTTCATCAACTTCTAAAGAAAGAGAACCATTTCTGGTCCTCGCAATAATGAGTGTGCTGTCGTTATGGTTATATTTAAACGGCACATCTTTCATATTTGTTTCTTTTAATGCTTGAGCATCAATGACTTCGGTAAAGCCGTGTTCTTCAGTGCCAATGAGCGTTTCCTCATTAAACACGATTGCATAGCCTTCCACTATCATCTTCTTGTTTTCTTCATCCGCTCTGCTCTCGAGAGATGAGAATCTAACTTCTTTATTCATCTTTGTCGATTTCCTCCTTGGATTTAGGTTTCTTAAAGAATTTATCAAGTTGATATTCGTTAGCTTTATCAGCATCAACATAGTTGAGTGATTGCAAACGTCTACTACCACCCTCAATAGGTTCAAAGCCAAGCAAGGCTCTGGATTCGTTGAGAGAAAGTATGCCAAGGCCCATCAACTTCTCGATGGCCTGGACTTTGGTATTCCATGAAGCATATTGAAGTCTTTCGGAATAAAAGATGATTTGTTCACCTTTCTCTAACTGACCTCTAGTTAATAATGCTTTTGAGAATGCCTCTGATAAGGCAATTGCTATACCTTCAATAACTGATTCATAGAAAGCGTTATATTCGTTTTCGTTGTACTTGTTATCAAAGATAGAGTCGCTGACACCAAAGTAAGAGATGATCTTCTTTTGTAAGAAAGTGAGTGTCGTACTGTCCACTAACTTTGGGTCAGTATTAAGCGGCACATAGTCACTCTTTAAATCAACAGGGACAATGGAACTGCCGCCATCACTAGTTGCTTCTTTTAAGGCATCATCAAACTCTTTCTTTTGAGCGGTTTTGTCTTTTTCAGATAAGATTCCATTTATTTTTAATAAACCTTTGATTTGGAAGCTTGTTTTAATTGCGTTATCCAAGCCCTGAAGGACGGAATCATTAATTTTGATTGTCTTTAGCAATGCGGCATGATCACTAATTGCACCATTACCGCCAAAGACATCGTTCATTCCATAGAATCTACGAAGATGAATAACGGACTCGTATGGAAGTGTGAAACCTTTTTTATCAGAAAAATAAAAGCGGAGATACATCGCTCCACTCTCATCTTTAAGGACCTCAACCGATGTCGGTTTTAATGGCCATAGCTCTTTGAGCTCATAGGTTTCATAATCGTAAACTGGATAAATAAACGCATTGTTATTTAAGTAAAGAAGGGTCACAACTCGATAGATAAAATCGTAAGGTGTCATTAAAGGATTAGGTTGAAACTTGAGTAAATAACTTAAGTTACCATTCTTCTCTAACACCGTTTTATCATCTTGAGTTTTGACATATCTTGGCTTTAGCTTTGCTGCATGAGTAGCAATTCGATCAATGCAGATTTTCACCACATCGGACATGTTGATATTGTTTCCAAAGTCTTGAAAGATATCTAATGTCGATTTAAAGACTCGAGCATCATAGTTGACAGGAGTCACTACTTTTTTCTTGCGTTTAAAAATGTCAAAGAATGCCATAGCTACCTCCTAACTAATTAAATTCTCGTAGTCTGTCTTGTATCGAGTAAGGACGGCATAGGCGATAATCAACGCTACGCATCCATCGATTCTTTTTAATTTGCTGTTTAGCTTGCTAGGTTGAATGTTTCCATTAACGTCAACCTTAGCTTGCGTATTTGCTATATTCCATTTAAGGATTGGGTTATTGTCATAAATGACTAGTTTGTTTTTAAGGTCACCCTCTAGCTGTTTCATAGGTTCAGATAAGGTGTAAACACCCTGCCTTACTTTTTCCATTGTGAATCCAGCATCTTCCATCTCTTTAACCCAATAAAGTGAACCCCATGGGTCGTAGCCTATAAAAATGGGTCTAATACCATATTCTCTCACCATTTGGATGAACCATTCGGTGACATGATGGAAGTCGTTTTGATTACCGTTAGTTAAAGTGATTAATCCCTTTTTAACCCAAACATCATATGGAATCTTATCTTCCTCCACTCTCTTTTTGACTAATTCGCTAGGCATAAAGAAATGTGGAAGAACATACTTCTTACCGTTTTTGATAATAAGCAAGACTGCTGCGGTCAAGTCTGTCGTAGCAGATAAATCAACTCCACCAATCGCGTAGCTGTCTCTAATCTCGGACATCTTATACATGGTTTCATTGTTAAGCTCGTCAAAGGTGAGCCATGAACCGCTATCGATTTGTTTGATATTAAAGTCTTTGCAAAGCATCGTGACTTTAGTGGCTAGGTCATTCCTAGCTTTATTCATAATGTCTTCAAAATAAGACTTTGTCTTTATTGTTCCTAAACTAGGATTAGACTTTTGCCAAGATGATGGGTCTTCAAATACCTCATCAATAGAATCTTGTGTGTAGAGCCAAGGGAGGACATGCTCATCTTGGATTTCACCTTTAATCATTTTCCTGACATAGGCTAATTTGTTATCTAGGAAACCGTCCACCACCGTGCCTTGGGTAGTGATGATAAAGATTAACGGATTAACTTTTGTAGATTGTGATTGTTTAATAGCATCGTAGACTTTTGAGTCTACCATTCCCCACGCTTCATCTATGCAACCGACTTCTATGTTGTAGCCGTCTTTATTTTTAGATTGAGCGGAGAGCTTTTTAATTTTGTTTTTGTTTTTCGGAGAATAGATGTAGAAAATATTCTTTTTCGAACGTTTTTCGTTGCGGAGAGCTTTGCTCTGTTCACGCATGTTATTAATCTCCTCAAACAAAATGGACGCCTGATCATTCGTGTTGCTTGCACATACGATGTCGGTTCCACCTTTAGATAAGAAGAATTCCGCCAAGTCGATTCCGGCGACAAACGTGGTTTTTCCATTCTTTCGAGCAATAAGCAATAATGCTTCGTTAAATCTTCTTAGACCGGTCTCTGCCATTTTGAAACCGTATGCACACTCTAGGAAGGCTTTTTCCCATAACTCTAAAATGAATGGCTGTCCATTGAATGGCGATTTAGTGTGCTTACAAAACCTCTCAATAAATTCGATTCTTATTTGTCCTGGTCTTTCGTCATAGACATAACGAGGATTATTCAAATCGTCTTTTAAGCGTTTTAAGACACTTTTTAGTTCTTGACCAGCAATTGTGCGGCCTGACTCTATTTCGTCGATATAGGCTAGTAAGAAACTCATTCTACGGTATCTTCCGCTTCTGGTTTAGGCACCGGAATCTCGTGATAATGAATTTCAGAGTCCTTTTTACCTAAAACAAGCTTTTTGCCTAAGATAGAACCATCAGTGACACTTTGGATAACACAGCCATCTTTTGCGACTAAAATCCTTAGTCCTTTTTCTTCAATGATTTCCATACATTATTCCTCCGGCACTAAACTGAATGTTCTATTGGTTCCTACGTTGTTATTAGAGTAGGTCTTAAGTTTGACTTGACTGACTTCACCACTGCTGAGGATGATAACACCTGTATCGTTGATGACTTCGTTAACTGGTACAGGCATAAAGTTGCCCCATGCACTTGGGATGTAATCACCACCAGAGATATCAATCTTAAATGTTGTTTCAGAGAGATATTCGTACGTGAAGTTAACAGCATTGCCTGTACAACTGATGCAGCCAATACCGGAGCCAAACTCTAAGTCGATTGAAATCGAGTTGTTTTCATAATGTAAACACTTACCAGCAAGAGGATCATTACCACCAACGATGCCGATGGACCAGTTCTTACTAGTAGCAATTGCTATGTCCTCAGCTTCTAATCTGTCATAGACAGTTTGATGGATTGAGATAACCTTAGATGCTGCACCAGATAAGTCTTTTAAGTTTCTAAACATTTGAATAACTGATTCTCTGGTTAATGAGGTGCAGTTACCAAAGTTCGCATTAACATTAAAATTGCTTTGTAATGTAATCTTGCTTAATACAGGACAATCTTGAATAGCTTCTAAAGGAATAGGCACGTTAATTGTGTTAGGGAACCAAACCTCATTTAAAAGAGGACAGTTTTTAATAACTGCAGTGCCACCACTAAAGGATGTCAATCTATCTGGTAAATAAAGCTTTTTAAGATTTGGAATACTCCAGAATGCATAGCTCGAGAGCATTCTTAAATTTGAGTTAGCACCAAAGGTGACTATTTCGCATCCACAAAAACCTAAATTGTATTGCCCCCAGCTCGAGAGCGATGAAGGGAACTCAATATCACCCAAGTTTTCAATACGGTATAAAGCACTATTTTCGAGCGTGGCCAATTGACTACCAGGTTCAAACTCAATATGCGTACAACCACTTTGATAAAAAGCATGTGCCTTAATAGTTGTAACTGTATAAGGAACGGTCACTGCGAATTCGTTAGTGGCCTCTGCTAAGAAATTGGTTGTGATAAAACTAACTCCTTCAGGGATTTCAAAGTGATCAAATGTTCCTTCAACAAGTTGAGAAAGTAAAGCGAACTCCTCTGATGTATGAATAATCCCTAAGTTTCCTTTAAGGACTGTGGCCACTATTGGTTCAGAAGCATAGATGTAATTAGCGGTAATTGTGCTATCGCTATTAGCGACTTCATCACATGCAATAAAGCTCATCTCCCAAGCACCTTCATAAGCTGTAATTGCTTTTGGGATTTCAAATTCGTTATTGTGAACCCTATAAAGATAAGTGGCTCTAGCGTGAGTGAATTTTAAGTAATGATATGTGCTATCAATCTCTGTATCCACATCAAACAAGAGTTTTACTCTTTTAGATTCACGATAGACGGATATTTCAAATGGTTCTACATCTGAAGTTAGTTTGCCATCTTTACCAACGTGAATATTAATTTCATATGCCATTTGAGCTATCCTCCTATGCTATTCATAAACGCATCAAACTCATCATCTTCATCAATGACGTTCTTACCCATGATTGAATTGAGAGTTTTGATTGCGGCTTGATATACAGTGAATGAAGTAAGAAAAGTTTTATAAGGAACTGATTGACGATAGTTTCCTTTGGAAGATTTTTGAACCGCTCCCACTATTCTTATTTCGTTTTCAAGTCTATCTAATTGGACTTTAAGAAAAGCTGCCTTTTTGAGCAGCTCGTCTACTAGTTTTGTTTTTGATTCGTCGACATCCTTAAATAAAGAAAGAAGTCGCTCGTATTCTTTTGTAACACTGGATGTCATGGCTTCCTCCTATTTTATTTTGGCCCCACTGAAATCTGAGTTTTTGAAAATTTCGGCCTCGCGTTTTTCTGAGGTCGGGCGCATCGGTACTTTAAAAAAGTAAATGGACTCGACCCGGGCGGGGGCAAATTTATTTTTTTTAGAATGGTTTTAAGTTTCCATCGCTGTCAAACTGACTGGCCTTCTTCTTAAAACGATTATGGCTAGCGTTGTGGCATTCACGACAAAGGTATTCGAGGTTATCAGGATTAAGTGTGATGTTTGGGTCGTTGATGTTATCAGGTGTTAAGGCTACCTTATGATGAACCTCTTCCCCTATCGCACCACATTTCTCACACCTACCATTGCACGCTGCTATCTTTTGCTGCCTAGCTAAGAGCCAAGCACTACTCCTATAGAAGCGGTTAATAGCAGCACACTTATTTAGCACGAACTAAACCCCATTCACCAAAGCGACGAAACCCGCCAACAGATTTAATGTAGTTTCTAGCGATTTCGACGATTTCACTATATGGTTTACCATCGACATATTCATCACCAATGGCACAACTTAGCTCAACGACCTTATTTGTCTTTTGGGCTTTTAAGAAGACATAGATATTTATTGACACATCAGCTTTGCTGAGGTCTTTACCATGTAAGCCACCACCAGTGACTGAATCAGCCATATCGCTGCCCAATTTTCTGTTAGTCGCTCCCGTATCCACAGCTTCCGTTCCTTGCCAGTTGCCAAGTGGATTTATAACAGCTTTTTTGAAAATCTTTTTTAAATCGTCAGTATCTGCATTACTTTGACAGATAATAAGGCGGTTTTTATCTAAGACATATTTGCCATCAAAAGGATAGCCGCCGTAGATATCCTTAGCGATTTGAGTTAATTTCTTTTGTTCTTCGGTTAAAGGCACTCCACGGAATATGCCATTATCACCGCATCTAATCTTGCCTTGTTGATTAGCACTTAGAAGTGGATCTTGTGGAACTTCCCTATAATCGACCTTGACCTTATGGCCAACAATCTCAAATACGGCCTTTTTAATTTCTTTCTTATTTAATTTCACGCTTGTTTCCGCGATTATATGACATTTGCCATGTCCAAGAAGGACTTCCACTGCTATTCGTGGATTCTTTTCTTTGCTATATGCCATATCTACCAAAGCACCAGCAATTGTGTCGCAAAGCTTATCTGGATGCTTAGGATTTACTTTTTCAAACATAGTTTGCCTCCTTTTTGTTAATTTTGCCTATACTGAATAATCTTATTATTGAGTATAGAGGTAAAAAGGCCCCTAAAAATGGGGTAAAAATACTATTTTCATAGGTATTATTAGACTCATTGGAATACATTCCTAATGAGACAAATAATAAAATCAGGCCATGTAGATGACCGAGTCACCGAACTTATTTTCGATATAAGTTTTAATACTTTCCTGCTTTAAAGCTTCAACTAAAACGCTGGTCTTTTTAGATTCTTGATTTCCGTTTTTCACAGCAATTACATTGGCCATTGTTTTAGCAATATCGGAATTCTTATCTTCAGTGATTAAGCAGCGATTCACTACTCCTGCAGATAAAGCGTAGTTGCCATTAATAACTGCATAAGCACAATCGCTTAACATCAATGGAATGTTTTGAGCTTCGACTTGTACGAGATTAGCGGTTTGCATTCCATTTACTTTTAATAATTCCACCGCTCTATCGTAGTTGCTCTTATCACTAGAAACCAGAACCTTATCATTTGCGGCATAAGCATCTAAGCTTTTCTTGTTTCCTGAATAAATGCCCATTGGTTCAAAGTGTACATCTAACACTGGAACGAGATGCGTACCATTGCTCGCATTAAATTCATTTAAATAAGGTTTGTGTTGGAAGTAGTTAGCATCAAGCTCACCGTTTTCTAAAGCATAGTTAGGAAGGACATAATCGTTAAAGACTTTAATGTCTAATTTATAGCCTTCTTTTTCAATGTAACCTTTGGTTTGTTCTAAGATTAAAGCATGTGGAGTTGAGCTTGCTCCCACCACAATTGTTTTACTATTTTTGTTACATCCTGCTAGCGTAAGCACAGGCAAGCAGGCAAGAATAAATAATTTCAATGTTTTAAACATAAAACCCTCCATAATAAGAATCGAACTAGCAAGTTATTAATTATCTGAATTAGGCAAACGATAATCACGATGATCACCACGCTTTGTGCGATGATATTCCAATTAAATCTTTGGAAGCCATAAACGATTGCATAGTTTCCTAGACCACCACCTCCAACTACTCCAGCCATTGCACTATAACCGATGATGTTTATTAAGGTGATACCAATCGCGTTAACTAAATAAGGCAACTTACATGCCCATTTAATTCTTACGATAATCTTGAGATTACTTGCTCCATCAATCTTTGCAGCTTCTATGACGTAACCAGGAATCTCAGATAAGATTTCTTCAATCAATCTAGCTTCAAAAGGAATAGCACATACCGTCAAAGGCACTATCATCGCTGTCGTTCCAATTGCTGTACCGATTAATGCTCGAGTCACAGGAAACATAAAAACGACAAGAAGAATAAAAGGTATGCTCCTGCCCACATCAATAATTCGATTAAGAATGAAGTTAACTACCTTATTTGGAAATAATCCTCCTGGTCTTGTTTCGCTGACCATTGAGCCAATCGGCATCGCAATAATCCAAGATATAACTAAGGAAACACATGACATGTATAAAGTTTCAATCGTTGCATCTAGCATGTCATCTATCTCCTTTACAAAGTAAAAGACACCATTTAGGTGCCTATATCAGCTTTGGCTTTAGTCTACCAAGCTGTATTTAACCATTTAACAAGTTCTCTAGATGAGTCTGTCGCAAACAATGGTTCATCCCAGTGACCTTCGCCATCAGGAGTTCTTCCATAAACCGCATATCTGGTCTTATTCCAGCAGCAGTCTATTTGGATGGTGAACATCACGTTACCTGTTTCGATATCCGCAAAGCGGAAGTCATCATAAAGTGGTCCATTTAATGGGCAGTTGTTTTTGAACCAGACATACCAGTTTTCTAGGTCAACTTTCCCACCACGTTTGACTTGTTTAATGATGTTACCCATCTTTTTGGTCTTGTTGGCTAAGCTTGAATCTTTGCAGAACCAGTCATACCAACCGGCTTTGATTTGGGTTTTGACGTCATCTGCATCAAAATTACCTTCCATGAATTCATCAATCCAGCGGAAGAGTCTTAAACGGTCCATCATTACCAGCCACGCTCCTTTCTTTCAAAGTCGAAGCAGGAATCACTGTATTTCTTCCAGATTGGATTGTCTTTGATATCCTCATCTTCAAACATGCGGATGTTTGCTCGTACTTCATTAAAGTAGTTAAGCAGAGCTTCATCGCCCTTTTCTCTCCATATTTCTTTTCCATGATGGAAATAGACATATTCTTGGGTTTTCTTGTTATAACCCAATTGGTTTTCTTTCCTTTTGCCTTCAGTTACTAGGTACATTATTTGAGCCCCCTCCATAAAGGTTTGAGTTCAACAGGTGTGTTTTCATAGTCGATTTCGTCCATACAAATCGGCTCGTCCGTTTTAAGGGAGTCGATGCAGCCTTGGATTGTATCTAGCCATCTAGCTTCATATCCACCAGTGACATCCTTTGTTTGGTTGGTTACACCGGCATCTTTATACCTTTGTAGTAAGGTTTCTAGGCCCTTTTTAGATCTTATTTCTTTTGCCATATTGTGACCCTCCTTTTATCTGGTCACTATATATATCACTCTTAAGAGTGATAATAGCAAGTTAATAAGACGCTAATTGATACAATTTCCAGCCACCAATCAGGGCCAAGAAAGGACGAAGAAGAAAAGGCCCTGACTGATGTGAAAAGGAGGTAAAGTATATGACAGATTCATACACGCAAAAGGAATTGACTTATTTGACTTATCCTAAAAAGGATTCGGTCGCAAAGTCTGGTATTTCAGAAAGAGGAATTTGCTTCCCATCTCTGAGTAAGTAGCAATCATCATCGCTACCCACAAGTTTTAAGTAACGCTTAACGATAACGTCGACATATTTTTCATCGAGTTCCATCAAATAAGCGATCCTTTCAATTTGTTCGCAAGCTATTAAAGTCGTACCACTACCACCAAATAAATCCAATACAAGCTCACCTCTACGGCTGCTATTTTGAATAAGCTTTGTGACAAGTGGGATTGGCTTCATGGTTGGATGTAGGTCCGAAGCTTGTGGACGGTCGTATTCAAGAATGGTTGTTTGGGTTCTATCATCAACGAAATAATGAGCTGCTCCCTCACGCCACCCGAACAAAATCGGTTCGTGCATATAATGGTATGGACATCTTCCTAAAACAAAGTTGTTCTTTTTCCAAATTAAGCATTCAGATAATTTAAACCCTGCTTCTTTAAAAGCTCCACGGAAGTTATAGCCTTCTGTGTCTGCATGGAAGACGTAGATAGAACCACCTGGTTTAATGCTGTTATAGAAGTTGACCATGACCTTATCAAGGAATTCCCTAAAGGATGAATCATCCATATCATCATTAAGGATTGTTCTATCGGTCATGCCGCAGTCATATCCACCACGTTCTTTGTACTGTTTTCCTTTTTTGCCTATGGCAACGTTATAAGGTGGGTCAGTTTCGATTAAATCGGCCACTTTCCCATCCATCAATTTTTCAACGTCTTCTTTTATAGTGGAATCACCACACATTAAGCGGTGTTTTCCTAAGACGTAGATGTCGCCTCTTTTGGAATAAGGGTTTTCAGGTAGCTCTTCGTTTTCATCAAAATCATCATCTTTAGTTTCGGTCTTTAAAATCGAATCCAGATCATCAAAACCAAATTGGACCATGTCGACATCATCAAGGGCTAAAAGTTCTTCCCTTAATAAATCAAAATTCCAATCTGATAATTCACTGGTTTTATTATCGACGATTCTAAATTGACGGATTTGCTCATCGCTTAAGTCATCCGCAACGATGCAAGGCACTTCATCTAAACCTAACTTATTTGCAGCTTTTAGTCTGGTATGACCAGTAACGATGACATTGTTCTTATCAATGACAATTGGCACTTTGAAGCCATAGGCTTTAATTGAATTAGCTACAGCATCAACTGCTTTATCGTTATCCCTAGGGTTTTTGTCATAGGGAACGAGTTCCTTAGTCTTCTTCATCACTATTGTCACTGGCATTTTTCCATTCCTCCTTAGTTGCTTCTAACTTCTTCTCGGCAAGCTCAAGTTCTTCTCGTTTATCAGAGAACTGTCTTCCGAATCTTTGCGTTAATAAATAAATGAGTGCATTTAAATTAGGTTCCGATTCGCGTTTAACACGATGAACCTTCTTTTTCGGTTTACTTCCATCTTGCTTATCTTCTAACCACGTATCTTCTGTGACATAGGTGCTACCCATCGCCACTTTATATAAAGCTGTGAAAGCAGCATCTAAAACGTAGTCATCTGCATCTTTAAAAGCTTCTTCGATTTCAGGATGTTTCTTTTTTAGCCTAGAAAAGTACGCCTGCTCTAAATGGAGGCGTTCACAGATTTGATATTGCGTATATCCTTTTTTAGATAAATCAACGATCAGCTCTCGAACCTTTGGCCACGAATCAACACCGGTAGAAGCTTGCCACTTTTCAAAGGCATCCATTTTCTTCTTCATGGTTGGTCCTCCGAATTGTGTAATAAGCAAAAAACCTACGATTTCTCGCAGGCTTTCTATAGCTTTCGCCAATTCTACATTACAGTATCATTTGACTGATTTCAACATATCGCTATGGTTCACAATGGACCATAAAGGTCCAACATGCTATTTACTCATACTCTAAGACATTAATCGCTTCCCAATGCCATCTTTTAGCTGTTGATAATGAAACATACATTTTTTCACATATGCTCGTCCACGAATATTCATTAAGGTAACGCATGATAAGAAGGGTTTGATAATCTGCATTGTCGAGCTTTTCAATCGCTTTAATCACTTCTGCTTTTGCAGCTTCAAATTCCTCTTCTAACTTTTCGATTTCCTTTTCGACTTCCATGATTTTATCAATCCACTTAATGAAAGGTGCTTGGGTGTTTCTGGTTTTTTGAACTAAAGGTTTGTCGTAGTTACCACCAGGAATTGAATTTGCTAACTCTTCGAAAGTTTGCCTTTTTAGTTGTAGCTGTTCTATACGATGTCGAATTCGCATTGGCTTTTGTAAGAATTCTTTGCTAGTCATAACTACTCTCCTTTTAAATCTGCTTTAACGGCATCTAATACCGCGTTTTGAACGTCGCTTTTTCCTTGAAGCACTTTTAGTGCGTGTTCATCAATGGTTCCATCAGCGACTAAATGGATAACCACTACTGTTGATGCCTTTTGTCCTTGACGATAAAGTCTTGCGTTAGTTTGCTGATAAGCTTCTAAAGAGAAACATAATGAGTACCAAACAATTGTGTTTCCTCCGCTTTGTAAATTTAAGCCGTGGCCCGCAGACATTGGATGGATAAGACCAACACTAATTTCACCCTTATTCCATCTAGCTATTGATTCATCGCTTTTTATTTCATCAAATGTGATGTTGGGAATTGTAGAAAGCTTTGCTTTAATCCTTTCTAAATCGTGTTTGAACCAATAGGCACATAGTATCGGCTTTCCATTAGCTTGTTCGATAATATCCTCTAAGGCATCTAGCTTTTTATCGTGGATATCAACATACTCTTTTGACTCTTCCTCATAGATTGCACCATTAGCTACTTGAAGAAGTTTATTGGATAACACCGCCGCATTTGCTGCAGTTATTACTTCGCCTTTGATTTCTATAGCTAGTTGCCTTTTGAAATTGCGGTATTTTTTATATTCAGAATCAGATAGATAAACCTTATATTCAGTTTTGATTAAGTCAGGCATCTTTAGATGGTCAACGGCATTCATCGAAATTGTAATGTCAGATATTTTCCTAAAAATTGCTTCTTCTGCACCACTAATAGGAATGTATTCGAATACGACATTGCCGTTAGATGCACCAGGGATAAAATAAAGGCTTCTGTAGTGAGTGATGAATCTTCCTAATCGCTGGCCCAGATCTAGTATGCGGTATTCCCCCCAAAGATCAATCAAAGAGTTCGGTGCCGGTGTACCAGTTAATCCTATGATTCTATTTATCATCGGTCTAATTTGGCACATGGCTTTAAATCTTTTAGATTTGCCATTCTTAAATGAAGACAATTCATCAATAACAACGGTATCGAAGTCGAAGTCTAGTACATGGGTAGAAAACTTCTCTACCAGCCACACCAGATTCTCCCTGTTGATAATGTAGATATCAGCTTGGCTCCTAAAGGCAGCGATTCTTTCTTTTTCAGTTCCAATCCCCACTGCTACTTTAAGATTTTTAAGATGATCCCATTTCTTTAATTCTTCAGGCCAAGTAATCTTTCCAATTCTTAATGGGGCAATCACAAGAACCTTATGAACATCAAAGTAGTCAAACAATAAGTTGTTTAAAGCTGTCAATGTGCAGACAGTTTTACCTAAACCCATATCAAGGAGTAAGGCACTAACCTTATGACTTTCGATAAAGTTAGCGGCATATTCCTGATAAGAATGCGGAACATAGTTCATTGTGATTCACCTCCTTTAATTTCATCAATGATGTTGGGTATGTCTTTTTTGTTATCGAGAACATAGACTTTGAATCCTAATTCTCTTAACTGTTTGATTCTTTTAACTTGAATCGGTCTTGGCTTCTTGCCGGGTGCTTTCACTTCCACGAATGCAACGCGACCAATTTTCACCAAGATGATACGGTCCGGATACCCATTAACCGTAGATAGGAACTTAAGTGCTAGACCACCTATTTTCTTGACTTCCTTGCATAGCTTTTCTTCGATAGATTTTTCTTCTGCCATATGCTCTCCGTGAACAACTGAACGAACAGAACAACTTTTTTCTATATAGTTATAAATGTGTGTGTTTCTTATGCGTTTTTACGGCTTTTTCTACTATTTTTAACATTACAGATAGAATTATTGTTCAAGTTGTTCATAGCGGCTTCTAATACAGAGTATTACTTTACTGAACAACTGCCTGAACAACCATTTTCGTGGATGAAAAAGTTGTTCAGTTGTTCACTATTTTTCGACTTTGACGTAGACGCGTTGTCTGCCATAGATAGGAAGTTGTTCAAGATTGTCGGACTTGTTCCAGCCTTTAAGTCGAGTCATGATTGCTTTTATGGCGTATGAGTCGGTTGGCTTTAAATCTTCTTTTTTATTACCAAAGCACTCTACCCAAATCTCCATATTAGACACCATCGTTCTAGTTACGGTGCCAACTCGAGTTTTTCCGATATATTCATCACCGCGTAAGAATGCAAGACGTTCTTCTAAAGTCATCACATCCCAGTCGGTTGGAAGTTTTTTGTTTAAGTATTCGATGACAAGACCTTCGCGTTCATCTTGTTCCATCGCTTCATTTTGTTCGGACTGTGCAAGCTCTTCTAGCTCATAAGAGAGGAATAAAGGTTCGTCTTTGCTTGCTAACACTTTCACTTCCGCCCATATTTGGTCAACTTCAGCTTGGGTCAAATCCCACGCTTTTTTGCTTCCCTCACCAGTCGCCTTCACTACCCAGAAACGACGGTTGCCAGTAACGTCACGTAGGAAGCCGTTTTCACTATTAGTGGTAGCAAAGAATATACATTGTCTAGGATGACTTGTGACCCTTCTTCCAAAGGAAGCTCTGTACTTATCATCCTGTCTACTAATGAAAGCTTTGACCTTATCGACGTCAGCTTTTTTCATACCAGCTAACTCGCCGATTTCTAAGATCCAATAACCCTGCAACTTTTCAGCCGCGGTTTTATCGTTCATATCAGAAACGCTTAATGAATCATTGAACCAATCCATCCCTAATTTTGCGATAAGGGTAGACTTGCCTGTTCCTTGCTTTGTGTTTAAGCAAAGGACACTATCAAACTTAAGTGCTGGTTTATAGACACGCATATAAGCAGCACATAACGTTTTCCTTATTACCGCTCGTACGTAGTTATTATCAGCCGCACCGAAGTAGTCTATTAAAAGCGTATCCACTCTATTAACGCCGTCCCATTCAGGTAGGGATTCGAAATACTGCTTAATTGGGTGGTAGCTTCTATCATCAGCCACTTTGGTTATTGCCGTTAGATAAGTCTCTTTAGAGAAATGGCCATAAGTCTCATCGATATAACATATGATTTGAGCATCATCAGCATCTCGCCAAAACCTTGATGGATGGTTCCAAGGCACTTCGCCTATTATTTCCATCCCATCGGCTAGCTGATTAAAGACAATATTTTGGAGATATTTATCATTTCGTAATATTAAGAGCAAATTTTGAAGCGTATTAGCGATAATACCGTTTTTGCCATATTTGAGTTTCTTTTCCCAGTTTTGAGAAACGTACTCATCAGGTTTAACATAGTTAGGGTCCGCTAGAACTTTATTAGTCCAGAACTTTTTAACGCTAGGAATAATAGTCGCATCGATTTCCTCTTTTTCTAGAGGTGGCACCATATGTTCTTCGTTATAGCGGTAAATGGCTTCGACTGCTTCATCGCAGAAACCAATAGCTTTAACGATGATAGCGGCTTGTCTAGAGAGTTCGCAGTTACGCCCACCTTCTTTGGTTTTACCAATATTCTTTTCAAAGTCTTCCTCTTCAAAGAAGGTATCAACCGTCAAAGGTCCTTCTACCCACACTACTTCCGGAGCATCTGTCCCGTAGAAGAAACGAGCAGTATCCATCGCATTTGTGTCGATAAAAGGGAATTGAATGTATATTTGTTTTTTGATTAAATCGTAATCTTCTTTTGTGGTGATTTTATTTATTGGAAATAGGACATGCGATTTTGGACGAGCAGGTTTACCGTCTTTTACTTTTAAATGGTTCCTACTTCTTTGAATCGCGAATCCTACGTTAGGGAATGCTTTCTTAATGTCATCTACATCCTTCCAGTCACGAGGATCTTCGGAGTGGTCGTTGTCAATATCAACTATGACTACATCAGAACTTGTAAAGTTCTCTATGCTTCTTTTGTTGTCTTTATACTCCGCTCCTACGAAGTCAAACTGGACGGCTTTTCTTAATGTGTCTTCACTGTCTACCACCACCTTAGTGGGATAGGAAGTATTCTTCGCTACCCCACGTTTAGCAGCAGTAAATAAAGAGAACTTCATTAGATATTGTTGCCTTTGGATTGAGTTTTGAGGACATTAACAATGAATTCCAACCCTTCGATGATGGTTTGTAGTTCCGTATCACCACCGAGAACTAGACAAACTCCTTCATCGCCGTGTTCGTTTGTAAGTTTATTAACGGTAATATCAGTGCCGCCTAAGTCACGGATTTGGATAAAAGTTCTACTTCCATGACCACTATCGCCACCATGATAACCATTTGTGCCAGCCACAACTTCAATTTGGTTAGCACTGCAGATTTCCCTTTTATAAACAGGGAATTTAATACCGCCTACATTGGCGTTACCTTTTTTAATGTCGTACATCGTTTGTGTACCTCCTTGTTTTTTCAAGGGTTTATGGCGAATGCCTACCCCAAGTGTGCAATTTTTAGTCTTTTTTATAGAATTCTGTTTCATAGCCTTCTGCCTTTAATAGAAGTCCAGGAGCCCATTCAGGGGTTTGGCCCATGAGATTACAAACATCTTCTACTTTAGTAGACATAGGCACTTCTACGATTAGTTCATCATGGACATGAGCGACGATGTCATACTTTCCTTTAAAGTTTTTAATAGCGTGGGCGAGAACATGTCTAGCAAAAGATTGGACAATGTTTTCCGTTATTTTGCCGGGATAGATTTTGACCCTAGACCATTTCTTGGCCATATTAACGCCTTGGTATTCTATTTCTTCATTGCCCTTTTCATTCACGATGATTCTAGGTTTCACATAAGAAATGAAATGACCACTAGGAAAGTCGATGAATAGCATTTGCGATTGATATCTAAATGTAAGTGGGCCTACAGCTACTCTGGTTTTTTCTTTAATGGCTTTAAAAGCGGCATCCCCTACCTTCTTCCAGAATCTGACGATATTTGGCGAAGCTTTTCTCCAACGATGAACAATTTCAGGTAATTCTTCATCAGGTATACCCATATCACTACTACCCATAGCAATTAGAGCTTGAGATCCTCCACCGAATCCGAGTGCAAGCTCGGCTATTTTCCCTTTTTGACGTTCAGGGTCATGCTTATGGATTTCTCTTCCAAACATTTGAGAAGCAGATGCACAGTAGATATCTTTGCCTTCTTTAAATGCATCGATACGCCACTGCTCTTTGGCTATATAAGCCAAAACCCTTGCTTCAATACTACTGAAGTCGGCAACGATAAACTTATAACCTGGTTTTGGTATTAACGCGGTTCTAATTAATTGGCTCAATACATCAGGGACGTCATCAAAGAGCATCTTTAAGGATTCGATATCACCTTTTTTGACGAGCTCACGAACCGCAGCAAGATTTTCAATGTTGTTTCTTTTTAGGTTCTGAAGCTGAATCCTTTTTGACGACCAGCGTAAAGTCTTACATGAAGCAAAAGCGAATAAACCTCGAGCACGACCATCACTATTGGTACAGTCAAGCATTGCCTGATACTTCATAATTGATGTTTTAGAGGTCATTTCACGAAGTTTTAGCACTTCGGCGATATTTTGTTCGTTCACATCCTTTTTGAGGTCCAATAATGACTTTTTGCCTAATGAGTCGACAACTATGCCATTACTAGCAAGCCAGTCTTTTAATTGTGAGACCGAATTAGGGTTATCTAAAGAAGTTAACGTTTTCATCTTTTCGATAAGCTCTTCGGATATCACTTTATTAATTTCAATGGCTTTTCTAGCTAACTCAAGATCGATGAGCGTACCCCTATCATTAATTTCTTCGGAATCCCAAAACTCTTCCCAAATGAATTCAGGTACAGGATAGTTTTTGAAAGCTTGCTGTATGCCCATCTCGGCATAGACATCATAAGCGTTATAACGCTTGAAGGTCTGCCATTTCTCAGGAGCATGGCATGGCAAGTTACGTGTGCGACCGTAGTTTTTCTTAGTAGGAAGGCAGGGAACTGTAAAGAATTTTATAAGTGCGGCTCCATCATCGAGCTTGTGTTTTTCAAGTTTAAGGACTTCACCAACGCCTTTAAGGTTTAGGTTGATTCCCATGATGTTGGCCCATATCATTGTGTCTTTCCATCCTCTAGGGGATAGATAAGTTCCTACTGGTAGGCCAATATATTTTGATAAACAATATCTTTCAAATTGAGTGTTGAATGCCCATTTGGTGACTTTGTCATCTTGAAGAGCATCGATGAATTCTTGTGGAGGTGTTTCCCCTGAAGCAACATCCACCACTTTTACCTCTTCACCATCAAACGAATAACCAATCAGTAATACAGCAAAGTCGGGATGCTCGACATAGCAAGCGACTCCCGACTTTTTAAGATTAACTGGTGAGTAGGTTTCTAAGTCGATGGATAGATTACGATAAGAATTCGTCGTCATCTTCAACTTCAGAGAAATCTTCTTCAGGGGATGCTTTACCGCCTAAGGCTGGTCCGTCACTCCATTTTTGAACATTATTAAGTGAAGCGGCGATACCTCTAGCGGTAGAAGTATTAAACGCGTAGAAGGTGATACTTACACGTCCGCGGATACCACTATAGACTTCTGAATGGTCTAAGATTGGGTTGCAGTCTCTATCGACGATACCAACTGGTTGAACGCTATTAGCATTGATGAAATAGCATCCAGCATAATCAGGATCATCAGGACGTTCAATATCTCCGTCTCTTAGAGGTGTTTTTAACGCCTCTAAAGGTGGAACTGACTTGGAATTGCCTTTTAATTTAGCAAGACCTTCTTCGTAAGCTGCTTTAATAGCGGCTTGGACTTTAGCCACATCTGGGCTATCTTTCTTGATAATACAAGAGAGTGAGTATTTTGCTTGAGCACCTTCAGCTGCTGCTTTAGGTGTCCATAAGTTGGCGAATGAGAATAAAGTATCTTTGCCAAGGACTACTTTAGTTGGATTGACTTTTTCCATGAGTTTTCTTTTTCCTTTCTAATCATCTAAGTCTTTGAAGTCGGCTTCAGCGGAAGTCACTTCTGGTCGTTTGTCATCTCGCGTTGTTAATGTAAGTTTGCCTTTTGGCTTAACAATGAGATGACCAAGTAATTCATTAAATGTGCTTTTACCAAGCAAAGCTTGCATATCAGTGATGGATAATAGTTTCTTTTCGTAAGGATCATATCCAGCTTCACTAACGATGCGGGCCACAGACTCTTCGTCTTGGTACTTACGAGTCGCTCTGCCCTCAACTAATTTATAGTTTTTATATTGCTTGCCGTGTATGGCTTCATTTAATGCGTATTCTTTAACGGAATTAATCCAGTTAACGAATTCATCAGCTTTTGAAAGTACCTCTTCCACTTCGTCATCACTCATAAGGAATGCTGGGCGGAATTCATGTTTGGCTAATTCGAGATTGGCATCTCTTAAAGCCTTACAGAATGGTTTTGCTTTGCAAAATTGACAGTGTTTGCCGGGATGGAATGTAACATCACCATCTCTAATGGCTTTGACTCCTACCTTAAGGACATTCTCTACCCAGTCATTAAGTTCTTTGACAGATATTGTCCATTCGGATACAGAGTTTAATCTTGGTTGATAAATGCATAGGGTTACTTCTTCAAAGTCATATAGGTCACCGAATGTTTCTAAACAGCAAACCGCATATGTCATTTCTTGAAAATTGTTCTTAGCAGATACAGGAACCCCTTTGCCGTATTTGAAGTCAATTATTAGTAATTGCTTTCCTGCTAATATCGCACAGTCGGTCGTCCCGAAGAGGTCTTCATCAATGTTTGGAGCAGATACTCTTGTTTCAACCATCATTGATGCATCGCTGCATGACTTTTTAGCTTCTTCTAGTTTTTCGGTGCAGTAATTAACGTAGCCTTCGACATGTTCTTCCATCTCTTTGTTTTTCCAAACGAGGGATTCGATGTCTTCATCAGGTGTAACGCCGATTCTTTCCTTTAAACGATAAGCCGCTAAAGTGTGTGCTTCTGTACCCTCATCAGAGAATAAACTTCCTTGATCAGGGATATCTTTGCTAGCTTCGTAGCTGCCATAACACGCTAATAAGCGTGCCATAGCTGATGGGCTAAATATTTTTGCGTGGACATCAGGCATTGGTAATCGCCTCCGCATCATGAAGAAGAGTTTCATAGTCTTCCTCTTTAACATCGGATAAGCGATTCGCACCGTACTTAACGAGAAGTTCTTTCACTTCTTTGGTATGTCCATCGCGGGAGAGGTTAGTTAAATAACTTCTAACTTCCTCTAGTGTGATGACCTTCTTAGAGGCTTCCACCACTGGTTTCTTTTCTTCAGGTTCAGCGGTAATGAGCTCAACGAAGGCATCAATTTCTTTGATTAATTTTGTGGCAACTTTTTCAAGTTCTTTGGCCACTTTAACGATTGTTTCAATCTTATCTAGTAATTCCATGTTAACTTATGTCCTTTCTATAAAATTTTTACTAGGTTTTTGTTTTGATAAGGCTTTGCCTTACTGCCTGACATTGTCGGGCCATCTCTTGCGTAATTTTGCATCTTTGTACTCCTTTTTAATTCGAGGCACCAACCTCTTTTCGAAGGTTTATGGCGGATACCATGTTGAAGTGTGCAAAAAAACTACTAGTCGCGATTTAGTAGCCTTTTTAAATGGCACGCGACAAAGTAGCGAATTTCTTCTTTTTGTTTACACACGCTTGTACGTTTCTTCTTATCGTTAAAAACTAATAAAGCGATTTCGGTATCGTTTTTGTGTTCAAAGAAACTAAGCTTAAAAATTGCTCTTTCGATTTCAGATGCTTTAGCGAGGATCTTTTCGATTTGTTCAATTAGCCAATCATTATCAACACCACTTCTAGGTGATTCATTTGGATAGGCGAACTCTAAATCATATTCATCCTTTAAATAATCAAGAGATGCAGGTGGGACTACTTTGTAGTCTACATAGTATTCTTTATCGCTTGGTTTTTCCTTTTGTCTAACCCAGACATCGTCTTCCCCATAGCGAACTTCATAGTAAACGTCCTTTTGTTCACGTCTTTCCGCATCACGGCGAATGTTGCGAACCTTATGGAACATTTCTTCTGTTGTTGGAATGTATCTAACTCTTTTCTTTTCATTGTCATAGAAAGATAGATACGGTCCATTGATTTCTTTTGGGTCGTCAAAGATGACTTCCACTTTTTCTTCGTCTTTTTTCATGTTTTTACCTCGTTGTCCTGCGAGATAAAGTCCATGAAGAAAGCAGCCTTAAAGAATGTCTGAGTTCATCATTAGCTAAATCTCGCTAATTTTTGAATTTGCAGACAACCTTGTAGATAGGCTGCGATTGCAATTATTTTTACTGGTATCTACATAGCCGGCATTACCAGTTTTTTATGAGTCTGATCTGAACTATCACCACGCTGGTTATAATTCATTGTTCAAGCTCACGTTAAAATATTAAAATATAGGTGTTGTACCCACACGGTACGCGTTAAAGAAAGGATAAGAAAAATCGTGAGTAACTTTTCTAAATTCTTTTTAAGAATTTATGAATTAAGAAATTCTTCTATAAAAAATAGAAAAGATTTTTTGACGGGCTTTTTTAATGCGGCCGGCAAAGACGGTCCAATATATTTAAGCGATGACACATTAAAAAGTATCTGCAATGGTATTAGGAATCTATCTGAAGAATTAATGAATCATTTCCCAAATCCGTCGCTTACAAATAAAGAAAAAGAGTATCTCATGGATACCCTTAACAAAAATAGAATATTAGACTTCTTTGATGCTTTTGACATCGACTCTGAAGAGAAACAAAATTATGAACTTCTCTGTAAAGCGATTGCTATGCAATTTGAGAACTTTATGAAATACGGTGACATCGCCGGGGAAAGCAATAGCGTTAAAAAGCTGTATAAATATCTACTAGATTTAGACCTTCCTAAAGGAATTGATAATAACGAAGATGCTGTTTATTCGGCAAAAACAATGTTTTTCAATGCCTTAAAAGAATTCGCAAAAGTAGATAAAAGCAAACCTTTGGTAGACAGTAGAGCTCAACTAGATAATGTTTTTCAAAATTTCTTCAATTCGTTTAAAGCCTTTGAGAAACGTTGCGACCATAAAGGACTAGCGATTTATCAAGATGTAAGAAATGAATTAATCTACAACAATGTGAGACTGAGTAAATATATAAAAATGGCTTCTGAGCCAGGATCACTTCCACTACCGATTCAAAAGGGTGCAAGCATAATTGTCTATGACCATGTTGATTATCACGACATAAAGGCGTCGGTTATGCTGGACGAAGATGCTGTTTTTGGATTCAACAATACAATTAAAGCTATCGAAGGTACTGGGATACCTAAAAATAGAGAGTATGTTTTCTTCACAGAACAATATGCCTTTTATCTAGATAGTGATAAAAAGAATCTTTTACCCGGACTATTTGATGCAATTACTGCTCTAACTAAATTTTGGAATAGAGTTGAAGACTTATTAGCAAGTTCAGATAGATTGAAAAAGCTAAACAAAAAGATACATGACCAACTTCCTGAATGCAGAAAAAATGGCTTTGCTTATTACTATGATGGAACATACTATCCACTAACAAAGCAGATAATATATGACACGATGATTGAAGATTTGGTATTTGACGAAAACGGTTATACCGTTTATACCGAAGATATCCCTATCCCATTCAAAGAAAATCCTGTTCTTAAAGGGAATTCTTTTGAAGAAATGTTTACGAACTATTTAGACCGCATTTTAAATAGCGTTAGAAAAGCAAACGGTTTCTTATCAACTGAATGCTTGTTGATTACCGAAGACAACAATGTCAGATGGATGGCAACACAATCTATGTCCAGAGCAACTTTATCTAGAAAGATAAGAAAGATGGCAACTTTAGCATACAATAATCACGCCACCACTTTCTTTTGGGCATCTATGCATGTTGGTTGCGAATTAGAACAAAACAATAGATATTATTTAGATAAAATGCCTAGAGAGAAATACAATTCTACATTGTTTATTTGCGTTTATGCTGGACAGTACGATTCTATATTATCTTACTGCATAAGTGTCGATGACCTCTTAAAGAAATCTGAAATTGATATTAAAATAACTAATGACCCATTTATGGTATTTTTAGACCCTCTTTGGTTTGCAATAAGGAAGAGTCATGATGAGCAAAACTAATTTATCGACCTTTTTACATATCATCCATGACTGTCAGAAGGATGAGTTAAAACTTAGTGGCCAAACAATAATCGGTCAACTTTTAGCCATCCAAAAAGCAGACATCTATGGCGATGAAAAACTAAAAGGCATTTACACAGGTGCTCGCCCTATTGTTCCTTCCGATATAGATTCATACACTAAAAAAGATAGAACTGCTGAGTTTAAAGGATTCTTTTTGAAAATCCTAAACGACAATAAAAAGGATTATCTTTTCTCTAAATTTGAAATTGACCCTGAAGATAAAGAAGATTTTGATTTAATGTGCGAAGCATTAGCCACACAATATCAAAACTTCACAAGATATGGTGACTACGTCAACACCACCGTTAAATCGATTTATGAATCAATATTAGATAGTCACTTAAAGGAGACCGGCGATAAAGCAAACATCGATGCTGTTGTAGCTGCAACAAGATTATTTTATTCCTGCGTTGAAGCAGCATTAAGCATTAAGCTTGATGGTTCGCTTTTTGAAGCTAGAACTCCTATAGAAACATTCTTAAGAAATATCTATGACGTTTTTAATGCCTTCAATGTTAGATGCAACCACGTAGGCAGATTAGCGTACAAACGTGTCAGGGATGATTTCTTCAAGAAAAACAGCAAAATATCAGAGTATTTAAAAATGGTATCTGAACCTGGATCACTCCCAGTTGAATTAGAAAACCAAGTCACCGTTTTTCTTTGGAATTGTACTGAAGGCGAGGAACAATATTTCTTAGCTGGTAATTTCGACTACGATTTGGAATACAACAGAGAAGCTTTGATGGCAGGAATGAAAAAGTACATCCCTGCTGAAATACCAGAAATACCGTTCAGTGAATATTTAAATATTCATCTTAAAGGCGATAATAAGTGTCTTATTTCAGATTTTAAATATTTAATTAATGATGTTTATTTGTTACTAAAAACTATGCAAGCAGAATTTAAAGCAAGCAAAGAATGTGAAGATATTAATGCCAAAATCTTCGAATGTATAAAAAAGATTAATGGTGTTCAATTATCACTGGTAACCGATGGAACTTATTATCCTAAAGAAGGCAAGCTTAAATATGCTGTAACAATGGAGATGTTCCAGTCTTTGGGTGATGGCAGAATAATCAAAACCGGAGATGATTTGTTTACAGTAACTAATCTAAAACATGTTTATTCTGATTCTTTCGTGAATATGCTAGGTAACTTCATAGCTATGTTAATGGTTATATTGACCATCAAGCATGAACCAAAAGAAGGCGAGGTTACCCCCACTTCTCAACTAGAAGATGAGTGCGGAACTCCAATAATGACGGAAATTGTTACACTTAACACCAACAAAAAATGCCGCTATTTCATGTTCCCACCAACATGTAAGGCTAAAACTTATAGAAAAGTAAGAGAAATCGCATCACTAGCAGAGTCCGATGAAATGCTGGGCTTCTTATATGGGCAGCTTGTCACTACTACCGCACCAACACTCGAGAATTTAATGAAAACTTCTGAAGAGAGGATGAAAAGCGGAACGGACTATTTATGTGCTTATGGTTATTGGAATAAAAAACTATATCAGATTGTTATTCCTATGGAATATATAAAAAATTCAAGCTTCGATATGAAAACAGGTGAACCTCATTTCGACGAAAGAGTATGGGACTGGTTTAAAAGACCAGAGCCAATTAAAGAAGAAAATGTATATTTCCTAAAGCCGCTATTTGATGCGATACACGAAAACGAGGACAAAGGATTAACAATCGATTATCTTAAGGACTAAAAAACCAGCTAGCGAAATAACTAACTGGTCTTTTTATTCATTAATGATTTCTATGATATATGACTTCTTTAACCAGAAGCATTGTTTTGTATATTCAGTCACTCCTGTAAGCTTATCAGGAACAGGGAGCGGATTGGTATCTGCACCAGTTAAACCGTGTGGTCTGATATGAATATATGGATTCGAAGCGGATTTCGGGAAGTTGTTTAGTCGAGTCGTTTTACCGTTTTTATCAGTTTTAAATCCCCTAACGATATTACCAGATAATAGCACCGCTTTTAATTTTTCAAATACTTTGCGGCCATCGTTATCTAATATCTCTTCAGGAATGGACCAAAACTTAACTTTAGAGAATTGATATTTGCCATTAATCTTTTTAAAGATTACAAACATGAATTTTCTATTAATCATCATTTCGCGGAAGTCACTATCTTCCCATTCTTGATTAGCGACATCTAAAAAGCTAAAAGCAGGGAATGACATATTCTGTTCAATGTTTCCATTTTCTTCCACTCTTATTGTTTTGCAGATGATATTAGCTTTCACGAATTCATCGGCGTCATTGATGATTCCTTTAATACCGAGCATTTTAGCGGCATAGCGTTCAAATCTGTTCTTTGGTTCTTCTTCACCAGCGATTAGATTCTTAAAGTAGTCTTCATCCTTACCAACATAGTAGCTCATGCGGTCAGTGATAACTTCTTCTATAGTTTTGGTCTTTAATTCTTCATAATCGACAACACTTTCGATTTCACCATTAGAAAAAAGTCTACGGAGAACGCCAGTCATATAAGCTGGTTTAAGAGCAAACTTTCTAGGCTTTAAATCAACACCATAATGGGCAGTAGCAGCTGAATCAACTTTGCCGTGACCTGCTCCTGCTGTACAAGCTTCTAAATAATTAGTATCTCTTTGAGATATTGTATTGGCTTTGCCGCTTTTAATTTTATTTTGTAATAAGTTATAGTCGCTTTTAATGACTTCAATATCAGCAGGCGTAAATGTGTGATAGAAACCTGAATCCAAAGTCATCTCGCCATAGGTTTTACCATCAAGATATTCATATAAAGCAATAAGTAATTGTTGGCATTTATGCCACATATCGCTATCTTCGAACTTCTGATTCTCGACTTTTTGGTAATTAAAAGTATTTAATGGGAGTCTTTCTTTAAATGAGAGACCATTTCTTGTTTTGTTATAACCTGTAGTTTTTAACTCAACACCCAAATTAGCAAAATCAGCTTCTGGTCTAGAATTGACTGAATAATGAAAAACACCCTCTTCCACTATTTTGCCTAGAGCACCTTTATCGTTTCTTGCTTCGCCAGTAAGACGGTGATTAACATCAAGCTCGTTAAAGGTATGACCGCATCCGGTCTTAAGTTGGTCTAGTAATTCTTGTATAGAGTTATATACAGGTTCGCTCATGAAATAATCATATCAAACCACATAATTCTTTTACAGCACGCATTTACGCACGTATATAACAATAAATTATCTAAAGAATTTATTTGATCTTTACATTTTTTCCTTGATCCTGTATTATCTTTAGTGTAGACTTAAGCATATGAAGAAGACTGTTATTGAATTATTCGCAGGTGTTGGTGGGTTCAGAGTTGGACTCAATAACATCACCGCTGTTGGGGAAGATGGTAGAGCCATAGAAAAAGGTCCATGGAAATTCGTATGGGCCAATCAATGGGAACCATCAACTAAAACACAACATGCTTTCGATTGTTATAACATGCGTTTCCCACATGCTGTTGATAATTCAAATATCGATATCTCCAAAGTGGATAAAGCAAGCATACCTGACCACACGCTACTCACAGGCGGATTCCCATGTCAGGACTATTCAGTTGCTCATACCCTTTCAAAGTCTCATGGTATTGAAGGCAAAAAAGGTGTCCTTTGGTGGCAAATTAATGAAATCTTGCAGGTTAAAAGACCACCATTTGTTTTACTAGAGAATGTTGATCGTTTAGTCAAATCACCAGCAAGGCAAAGAGGACGTGACTTTGGTATCATGCTCCGCTGCTTATCCGAAGCTGGATATGCGATGGAATGGAGAATCATTAATGCAGCAGATTATGGTCATCCACAAAGACGTAGAAGAATTTTCTTATTTGCCTTCCATAATAGCACCAAGCACTATAAAGAAATGGCGGCTTTAACCCCTGCTCAAATCATCTCTAAAAAAGGTGTATTTGCTAAAGAATTCCCAATCGAATCATTCGATGAAAACAAGATAAAAGTATTTGATTTTGTAGAAAAATATGGGGATTTAGTAGAGGTTTCCGATAAATTTAAAGCAGAATTCGAGAATGCAGGATTCATGATTGGTAATAAGGTTTATACCGTTAAAACTAAACCAATTGAAGAAGCTCCTATCACTCTCGGACAGATAGCAGAAAAAGACGGAGTTGATGCCCACTACTTCTTAAATGAAAACCAACGCAAGAAATATGAATATCTACGTGGTTCTAAGAAGATTCCAAGAGTCGATAAAAATGGATTTGAATACATGTACTCAGAGGGTGCAATGAGTCCTTATGATGAGCTAGATTTACCAGCAAGAACCATGCTTACATCCGAGGGAACTACTAATAGAAGTACTCATATCATCATGGACCCAAAAGAGGGTAAATTAAGAATTCTTACACCAATCGAGTGTGAACGTATAAATCAATTCCCTGACAACTGGACAAACTCCGGTATGCCCGAGAAGAGAAGATACTTCATGATGGGCAATGCACTAGTGTGTGGAATTATTAAAAGAATAGGAAATCAAATTAAAAAGATTATAGAAAAAGAGGACTAGTAAACAACGCTAATCCTCTTGTTTTTTATTCTGTGAAGCTTTTTTCTATCCATAAAAGCCATTTTTTTACAGTTTGATATCTTCTTTCATAGAGTTCATCGCTGTATTGTGGGTATTCTGTTTTGATTATGTCTATGACTTCTTCCTTTTCCAATTTGACTCCATATACTTTTTCTGTAACATAGACTGTTCCAAATACTTTATCGGACATCAATAACCTTATAAGTTCTATTCTTTGCTTCGTTGGAGAAAGGTTTCTAACATAACATCCCACCTCAGTGAAATGCTTATCTTTAGAAATAAGCCCTAAATACATCGCCGCAGAAAGATAGTACATCACTTGTCTATCGGTGACATTTTCCAAAACAAAGCTAATGTACTTCTTATCACTTAGTTTAGATTCGTCAGGAATATTAATTAGTGATATTACCTTTTCAAAATCATCGGCTTGAGGGAATGGTATATCATTTCTTTCCATAAATTAGAACCTCTCTTACTGTTCTACGCCCACTATTATTACCGCTAATATTTCTATGGACATCTAAATAATTAAATTTATATTTTGTTTTTGGGAATATTTCATTAACAAAAGCTGTGGAGTTATTGCTAATTATAACAATCGCTCCTTTTTCAATCAGCGAATCACAAAGATTTTCTAGTCGTTGTAAATCTTCCCTTGAAAAACCAGTGCTTGTGTATGATGTGAAGCCGGATGGCTCATAATCATATGGCGGATCTAAATATACATAGTCACCTTTTTTGGCACCTGAAACTGCATCAATAAAGTCGCAATTAAGAATCTCAACACCAGGTTTATTTAAATAAGCTGATATTTGTCTAATTTTCTCTTCACAAACTATTTCATGTTTTCCACTAGTAGTTCTGCCTAATGGCACATTAAAGAAACCTTTAGAGTTAACTCTATACAAGCCATTAAAACATGTTCTATTTAAATAAATAATTCTTGCTGCCTTTTTCAAAGGGGACATCTTTTTATAAGAAGGTAATCTATCTAAATCACGAATTTGGTAAAAGTAATCATGAGAGTGCTTTTTATCATGTTCTTTTAACAGTTTTATAAGCTCTTCTGGATTATCGCGAATTTGGATATAAACGTTATATAATTCTGGATTTAAATCGTTTATTGTAACATTCGGACATTCTAAAGCAAAAGTTAATGAGCCGCCACCGAAGAATGGCTCAAATAACCTATGCTTCTTAAGTTCTTCTATATCTATTAATTGAATGATATTAGAGACAAGCTTTCTTTTTCCACCTGCCCACTTTAATACTGGTTCCATCATTATTGATTTTCAATTAGCCAATCATACACATCTTTAATCTTTTTAAATTCAGATCTTGTGATTTGCTTTCCGTTATTGATTCTAGACTCAGAATAAGACATGGATTTTAACCAATCTAGAGTTTCGGCCCTATTCTTTTGGTCGTTTGGATTAACTAAGACATCCTTTAAGAATGTTGTCCAGTTTGTTTTATAACAAGCTATTTTACAAACATCGTCAAATCCTATCATTTCCCAGAATTCAATGTCCCTATCAACACCATTTCTAGAGTTTTTGACTTTTAAACTGGCAATATCTCTACTTACTCTAAGAGCCAAATCCTCAGGTATATATTCATTTTGCCAATTTGCATTTTCAACAAATTTTTCTTTTATACTATCGATAATCTTTTGTTTGATTTTTGAAACGAACTCGGAAGCTTCAGGATTATAATCCACGCAATACTCATTGATATATTTTTCCAAATCTTCATTGGTGAATTCACTATTATTGTGATTAAAGGCAACCTGCAATGCTCTCCAAGATGTTTCTTTAGCACTACCACCTTTTGCGGTTTTAATTTCATTTCTTCTTTCAATTGGTAAATTATTTATTGTATCTGCCAAGGAAACAATCCAATCTTCACATTTATTCCATAAATCATCAACATCGTAAATGACAGAAGGAAGATTGTATTTTTTAATAACCAAATCAACAATATCGCCAATTACTCTTATAACCGCTACCATCATGTTATTTATTGTTAAATAGCCGGCAGAGCCTTTTTCCCATTCTTCTTGGCAGAACTGTTCAATAGTATCTAAACACTTCTTTAGGAATGGATAAATAACATCCGCTGTTTCTCTGCTTTCAGTTCTATCTAAAACACCATGCTCGGATATTTCGTTCTTTTTATATTTATTAAAGAAGGAGGTCTTTTCAATGGCGTTCTTTAAATATTCAATAGTAATGCAACGTCTATCTGTAACTGTATTCTCACCAGTAACAACTCTGCCGTATAGAGGAGAGTCTTTGTCTTCACCTAATTTTTGACAAATATGAAGAATTACAGCTTCTTTTCTCTTTGCTAGTTCAGGTGAGTCCCAATTAAGGTCAATAATTAAAGTATTTCTAAGTGATTTAGAAACAGCTTTTTGATTTTCATTAATATCCATGAACATTCTTACTTGTTCATCTTTGTCCATATTAACAAAAGCTACTACTGGGACCGTGTTTGATGATGCAAATCTAGATTCTGAGTATCCGTATAATCTATGTTGACCATCAATAACATATGCAGATTGATACTCTTTTGGTAAATGCAATATACCAATTCTAGAAACAGAAGAGGTGTTTTGTGATGCCAAATCGAATTGAAGGCCCCTCTTTGCATCAATAGAAATAATTAATGAGTTAGGGAAATATCCGCCGTTGTTAACGAACTCTCTAATCTTTTTAAGTCTGTCCTTTTTGATTAATCTTTGGTAGGTAGGCATTAAATCGTGATTCGCGTTTGTTCTATGTAAAATGTAAGAAATCTTTAATAAACGTTCTGGCTCAATCAAAAAAGCATAATATGTGTATCCGCCCATTTTGCCTTCAATAGCAGGAATCTTTTCATCCATTCCTTTGATTGTTTGGTGAGCAAATAAACTACCTAGTAATTGGTATCTTGCCGCACTGCCAAGATGATCTACCAAAGCTTTATAGTAGCTTACTGTTTCATCGTCAAAATAAGCAATTTTAGCATTGGCTAAACGGTCTCTATCTTGAGAACCAAGAACATAGTTCTTTGTGGCAAATATATACTTAAATTTACGTCCTGGATATTCCTTGCTAATTTCTCTAACGAGTCCTTTATATTTACTTTCCATCTCAGCTATTTCTTGAAGCCAAGATTTATTACGCTCGAATTTTTCAGTTTCCTTGCATTCAATGAATAAGCAGGTTTCATCATCAATGGCAATGACATCTAATTGTTTTGTTAAATCTGGGTATTCCTCTGAATATGATAATTTAAAATGCCTATCAGCATTCATGACAGTAAAGCCCATTTTATAGAAAATCATCCATACTTCATCTTCGAAAGCATCACCGATTTTCTTTGGCTGCATCATTAAAGCGGAGCCATTTTTATATGTTTTTTTAACAACCCATCCCTGAGATTCTTTAGTTTGAATAAGTGCCGCATCAAATTTTTCTTCAACACCATCTTTGCTTCTAATTGCCGCTGCAGCTGCCAAAGCTTCACCACTAGCTAAATGTTCCCAGTTCGTTGCCATAAACATCCTCCGCTATATATTTTATGTTTATAAACTTTAAGCATTATATCACAAATATAACGCTTCTTCACTATAGTTATATCTTTTCGGCGACGAATACGGGATTCCAACCAAAAAATATAAGTAGAGCAAGGTTGTTTCTAAATAGCGCAAAGTTATTACAAATAGAGCAAGATTAATAGCATGCCCGTTAAAAAAGGCTAAAATATGGGTCAATATCTAACACACAATGTGTGGTAATATCGCAAAAAGTATCGATGTAATCAAATAAAAAGGACTGATACGGTTTGTATCAATCCTGTTCATGCTAGATGGTGCCTCCTGGCGGAATCGGACCACCAATAGATCCTTACCATGGATCCGTTATACCACTTAACTAAGGAGGCATTTAGTCAGCGTAGTAAATTATAAACAACATTCTTCCTTATAACAAGGGAAAATATTAGTTTTTTGTTTATGGTTTTAATCTATTAACTAGATTATAAACAACTGTAGCCGCGACTTCTAATTCGTGGCGAGATAAATATCCACTATTAAGAGCAGCCTTAATATCCTTAATATCGGATTTTCCGCCTGGCATACAAATGTTATTACCATTCTTTATATCTCTAGAGGCGTACGCATTAGGATACTTATTGTTTTTACGATATGATTGTCCGCTCGTTACCCAATCAGTCATAACTAAACCTTTATAGTTCCATTCATCTCTAAGGATATCAATGATTAAACCACGATGTTCTGCGGAGTGAATTCCGTTAACTAAGTTATAGCTTGTCATAATTGATAATGGATTAGACCACTTAATTGCCTTTTCAAACGCTAATAAGTAGATTTCTCTCATTGCTTTTTCTGAGACTATGGAGTTGTTATTTAAACGATTGGTCTCTTGGTTATTACATGCAAAGTGCTTAATTGTGGTCGCTTTTGTAGGATCTTCTTGAACTGATTTAATGATACAAGAAGCAGCAAACGCAGCAATAAGAGGATCTTCAGAATAGTATTCAAAATTTCTACCACATAAGATGTGTCTATGAATATTAATTCCTGGTGCGAGCCAAATATCCGCTCCATAGAGTTGCATCTCTTCTTTAACTAACCTACCACAACCACAAATAAATTCTTCGTTAAATGATTGAGCTAAGGCAGTAGCGATTGGGATCGCAGTAGCGATTTGCACTACCGTGCTTCCTTTCTTTTTGAGATTTCTTTCATAGCTCACAAAATAATCAATTGGTTTAGGGAGATAATTCTTTAATCCTTCCCAAATTGAATCTGTGGAAGTAATGAAAGCTCCATTTTTATTTAAGATATATTCTCTAGTAATTCTTAATCCAGCAGGGCCATCTACCATATTAAGAGCCTTATCTAAACTTTCTACTCTTAAGGTTGTTTCTCCTGCGCCACCTAAAAGTAAAGAACAAGATTGACCAATTAATCCTTGGAAGCCAAGTTTATAATCGCCTAACACCATATGGATTAATTCAAGATCAGTTAATCCTTTAATATATTCTGGAACATCAATATTGTATGTATTGTTATAAACAATGTTTTGAGTTTCAATCATTGAAGAGTCAATTTCAATGACTGGTAATTTGCTACTAATTGAATTTTCTTTTCTAACAATAACTAAATCTTTAAAATCGGTTTTAGCAAAAACATTTTTAACTTTTTTGGTAACGATATCTTCTTTAACAGAAATAGCAAAAACATCCGTTAAATCTTTAGATGAATTTCCTAATTTAAATAGGTAATTGCCTTTTTCTAATAAGTAAGATTCTTTTTCTTCGTCATATATTGGGAAATCTCTTAATGAGAGTTCTAAAGTAAGTTCTTCGCTTTCTTTAGCTCCTAAAAGTTTGCTCTTTTTAAAGGCGACAAGTTCAAGAGCAGGACGAAAAATAGGCCCAGACATATATAGTTGAATAACTTCTTTTCCTGGAAGGCCATTAACATTAGTAACCTTAACCTTCACCTCTACTTTATCACCTTGGTTAGAAACACTGACAAATTGGTGTTTAAAAGTTGAATATGATAATCCAAAACCAAAGTTAAATAATGGAGAAATATTCAATGAAGAGAAATAACGATATCCAACATAAGTTCCTTCGTTATATCGACATTCATCTTGACTAAGTGGAGTAGAGATGTATGGGTAGTCTTTAATTAGCGCCCATGTATCTGTTAACTTTCCACTTGGGTTACTTTTTCCTAAAACGATATCAGTAATGATATGTCCATTTAATGAACCAAGTTGAGATAATAGAAGAATATTTTTAACTTCCATTATTGGCTCTAAATCAACGATTCCAGGAACATTTAAAACAAGCATGAATTTCTCATAATTGTTATTGAGATATAAAATATCTCTTATTTCTGTATCGGTAAGATAGACACTACCTTTTTCCAAATAACGATCACTACCTTCTCCTGCAGTTCTACTTAATACATAAATAGCAACTTTATGATCTCCGATAATTGGAAATTCATAATCTCTTTCAGGAGCGCTTTTACCCATTGAATAGCTAGCAGCGATAGTTCTATGTTCAGCAGCCTCTTTTTTAACTTTTTTAATGAAGTCTTTTTCGTTTTCTAAACGAACTTTATCGTAGCTATTAAGCCAATCTTTACTTGTAATTTCAAATCCAGCGTTTTCAAATGCTTCTTCAACATTTTCTGAGTAACGTGCATTAACCGCTCCGCTACCAGTTCCACCCATAACGGTGTATCTAACTCCATTACCAATCAAAACGATTTTGCATGGTTTTTCTAAAGGGAAAGAATCATCATCTCTTTTTAAAAAGAGAACACATTCATGAGCGTTATCTTTTAAATAGTTTAAATGCTCTAATTCATGAGGCAAATAATCGTAATTAGTCTTCATAGAGTTCACCCATCATATCGTATACAAATACACTATTAATTTTCAATTTTACTATATCACCACTTTGAAGTGGCTTAGGACTAGTAAAGAATATTTTTCCATCAACATCATCAGGAGCGTTCCAATAGCTTCTTAAAAGATAGTTGCCGTGTTCATCTTGACCAATAACCATTCCTGACATAACTTCATCAACATGTTTCTTATTTAATGCATAAGAAATCTTTTGTTGAGCTTTCATCACTTTAGCGAGTCTCTTTTTCTTAACTTCTTCATCAATTTGATTAGGGAAGGACGCTGCAGGAGTTCCTTCTTCTTGAGAATAAGTAAAGGCTCCTAAATGGTCGAACTTCACTTCTTTCATGAATTCGATAAGATTATCTACATCTTCCTCTGTTTCTCCTGGGAAGCCCACCATCACAGTGGTTCTTAAAACTGCGTTAGGAACTTTATTTCTAATTTTAGAAAATAGTTTGATAAGGAATTCCTTATCCCCTCTACGATACATATCTTTTAAGATATGTGTTTCACTATGTTGAATAGGGATATCAAAATAAGGAGTTAAGCGAGGTTCTTTACCAATTAACTCAATTAATTCATCACTTATTTCATCAGGATATAAATATAGTAAACGAATATATTTAAATTCTTTAATCGCTAATAAACCATGTAAGAGGTCCACGATATTGACTTTTTTATCTTTAAAATCAATCCCGTATTTTGTGGTGTCTTGTTCTAAAACAATAATCTCTTTAATTCCCACTTCAGCGAGTTCTTTCGCTTCTTTAATTACTGAATCGTAATCTCGAGAGACAAAATGTCCTCTAATAATAGGGATTGCACAATAACTGCATCGATTGTCACATCCTTCTCCAATTTTTAAATAAGCAGAATATGGGCCAGTAGAGACAATACGATATTCATCATCCACTCCTAAAGATGGATCGATATCTTTATCAATAACAGATAACTTCTCATTAAAATGAGAATAATCTTTAATTGGGATATATAAATCAACTTCTGGAATTTCTTTTTTAAGGTCTTCTAAATATCTTTGAGCTAAACAACCAGTAACAACAACTTTCTTACCGTATTGAATCATCTCTAAGATATTTTCGATGCTCTCTTTTTTACTGGATTCAATAAATCCACAAGTATTGATAACAATAATATCTGAGTCTTTTGGATCATTAGTGATTTCATAACCATTACGATCAAACAAACCTAAAATATTCTCGCTATCGACGCGATTCTTCATACAGCCTAAAGAGACAATGCCAACTTTTTTCATTAAAATTACTCACTTCTTAAGGCGATAACTGGATCTTGTTTAGAAGCACTGAAGGATGGGATAAGCCCACTTAAGACACTTAAGAGGATAGAAATACCCACCATCATGAGTGCGTAATACCAAGGTAAGGCACAAATATTACTAACACCTAAAGTAAAGACAATCGCATTAATAATGATTTGTAAAATATAGGTAACTCCGATTCCGATAGCGCCACTAGCAAAACCGGTAATCAAGTTTTCAGCAATAAATAATCTTGAGACATCTTTCTTTCGTCCACCAAGAGAACGGATAACACCAATTTCTTTAACTCTTTCCATAACAGAGATGTAGGTAATAACCGCAATCATGAAGCAAGAGACAACCAATGATAAAGAAGTAAATGCAATTAAAGCTGCACTTACAGTGGTAACTAAAGTAGAAATAGCCTCAATAATGATACTGATTGTATCACTATAAGTGATTTCACTTCTAATTTCAGGAGGTACTTCTCTTCCTTTAATAACAAGAACGTCTTTAGAATTCCATCTATCTAAATAGCTAGTAACACTATTCTTAGTTTCAAAACTCTTTGGATAGATTTGGATTGATTGTGGAAGTTCTTCAATATCGTGAGAGATGATAATTTGATCTTCATCAGTGTGATCATTAATCTTTAATCCTGCTAAAGAACGAAGATGAATCTTATCATTCTTCAAATTATCTGAACCACTACTTAAGAAGGAAGCAAAGATAGAGGCTAACGCTGTAGAACGATTACCGTTAAGCGCTTGGGCGTAACCACGTTTTGTTTCAGGAACAAATCCTTCTTGGCCATTATCTTTTGAGTAATCATCATATTCAAATTGAACATAAGCGTTAAATTGAGATACTTTCCATCTTAAGTTTTCAATATGGTCTTTAAATGATGCGGTAATTTGACTTGTACCAGATTGATCAATATATTCTCTAGCAAAGTCTTTAGTGAAATAGACACCTCTTTCCAGAGTGCCAAATCTAGTTGTGTCTTTTGCTCTTAAAATGCCAGACACCTTAACTTTATAACGATTATCGTTAAGTAAAGCGTTATCAGTCATAACAGCTTCGTAATAATAATCCGGAGTTTCTGGTTCTAATTCAGTAACTTTGCCGTTATTTAAAGTTGCATAATCACCAGATAATTTTCTCACGTTACAAGTAGCGACAAAGTCAGTTGTTCTAGTATCAACCTCAGTTGGGCTACCAGTAGCAAAAGTTAAAATAAAAATTTTGCCTAATGTTTCAGCGTGATCAATATAATCTTGAGGCGTAAGACTACCAACGCCTTTTCTAGATACATCAGCGATGAATTCTAAATCTTCTTGAGTGATTTCATCAGCGTTAATCATAAACCAGCTGCCTTCAATTTCACTCTTGCCATCTTGGACAGTACGATTACCAATTCTTTGGCAGATGACATTATGCATTTTTGCATCAGTACCATTTACTTCAATTCCGTTACCTGTAAGGTTATCGCTTTCAGGAGCGTAATTTAAAGCAAGGTAATAATTACCACCACTAACAGTGGTTCCACTTAAACTAACTGTGATTTTCTTATGTGACACTAATGTTGGATTTTGTCTATAAATCTCATCGTGAGGGAAACAATAGAATTCATGATTAAGAATTTCATCAAAATTAAATGTTGAGTTATATGGGTATTTTTGATCAAGTTGCTTGTATTCGTTTTCAAGTTTACGAATCTTTTCTTCATCAACTGGAGATTGTCTTTTGAGTTCTTCAATCTCTTTTTCGATTTCATTACCTCTCACTGCTTTCATTGCAATGTTAATGAATTCATCTTGTGGGTAATAGCCCATCTGGGCTAACACTAAATCGGTTAATGTTGTTTTATCATCAACAACGAGTAAAAGTTCATTCTTATCTTTTGGAAATGTACCAGCGATACAATCATATTGAGATAAGAGATAATCATCTTCCGCTGGAAGTTGCTTCATAAAGCTAGTAAATAAATCAACGAATTGAGCATATGAGCTAAATCCCTTAACGGTCATTAAGGTTTTAATATATTGTTGAGTTAAACCATTCATTGAAATAACTTCGGCAGGTTCATCTTTCTTCTTATGGAAAGAAGTGAAGAAGTTATTTGTTGGATCAATTGAATAATTATAGTTAATCGCCGAATAATATGATTCTGGCATTTCAGAAACATAATCGACAAAGTCTTCGTTAATATCATTAGTCTTAACGTTAGTGAAATCAGTGTACTTATCTAGAAGATAAGCAATCATTGAATCCATTCCAACTTTTGTGGAAGTATCAAATTTTTCGAGTTCTTTACTATCTTGATTTCTAAGTCCGGTAAGTAAAGAAGTAACATCCACTGTTTCTTCAGCGACACCGATAGGATAGGCGCTTAGCATATCATTTTCCATAGAATGGATATAATCGTTAACACCACAAGAGACACCTAAAATTGTCGAAACGCCGATAATGCCAATGCTTCCTGCAATTGCGACTAATAATGTTCTTCTAAACTTTGACCATAAGTTAGAAATAGATAAAGCGGTCGCAGTAAAGAAAGACATTGAAGATTGTTTCTTGCCTTTATTTTCTACAACTTCTACTACTTCTTGAGTGGAAATAGCCTCATCTTCTCCATTATATGGATTAGAGTCATCATATATTTCTCCGTCTTTCATCTTCACAATACGAGATGCGTATTTAGAAGCGAGTTCTGGGTTATGAGTAACCATGATAACAAGGTGGTTATTAGAAACTTCTTTAAGTAAATCCATGATTTGGAGAGAAGTTTCACTATCAAGAGCGCCAGTTGGTTCATCTGCTAAGACGATTTCTGGATTGTTGACTAAGGCTCTAGCAATCGCCACTCTTTGCATTTGACCACCAGACATTTGGTTTGGTTTTTTATAATATAAGTCTTTAAGTCCGACTTTATCTAAAGCCTCTTTAGCGAGTCTCGTTCTTTCTTCTTTTTTCAGTCCTGCAATCGTTAAAGCGAGTTCAACATTCTTTAGTACTGTTTGATGTGGGATTAAGTTATAAGATTGGAAAACAAAACCAATTGAGTGGTTTCTATATGTATCCCAATCACTATCGTTATAATTCTTAGTGCTTATACCTTTGATGATTAAATCACCTTCATCATAGTGATCTAATCCACCAGTAATATTTAAAAGCGTGGTTTTACCACAGCCTGAATGTCCTAATATCGCAACAAATTCATGCGCTCTGAAGTTTAAAGAAATTCCTTTAAGAGCATGGACCGGTTCTTGATCTTTTAGAGCGTAATCTTTTTTGATGTTTCTAAGTTCTAACATTTTCAAGACCTCCTTTGTCGAATATGTAAATATGTTATCTTTTTACATAAAAAATGTAAATTGAAATACATTTTTATCACAAAAAGAAAAAAGCAAGACAATAAATCTTGCTTGATACTATTTGATTTTTTTATTTGCTTTTAATCATTTCAATGTTTTGTAAAATCTCTTCTTTGGTCTTAAATTTTGCTTCAATAACACGACGGTTAAAAGCGAAATAGATATAAGTATAAATGACATCAACAAACAAAAAGAGGAAGGCTGGTAAAAGGAAGGCAATCGCGTTACTAGTTAAGTCAAAGTTTTCTTTTTGTTCCGCAAATAAAATAACAAAGACTGATAGAAGAACAAAGGCAAACACTACAAGAAGAATAATAGGGACAAATGTTGGTCCTCGACGATATAACTTTTTAGAGTATTCTTTAAGTTCTAAATAGTGAGGTGCATTTTCATCTATTTCATAGACTACGTGAGCGTTAATCCCTTTTTCAATGCAGCTAATCTCTTTATATCCAAGAGCCTCGTAGATTTCTTTTCTTTCACGATATTGAGGAATTGTTAGTTTAATCTTTTTGCGAATCATTATTATCATCCTCGACTTTCACATATTTGATGTATTCATATTGAGGAACACTATTAGCGAATTCTTGCATCGCTCTAAGAGTTTCATCATGTAGATAAGTTTTATTTTCAGTAGCGGTCTTTCCTTCAAGAGGGAAGATAGGCTCAAGAATATAGACTGTTTGTCTAGGAATTTTACCAATTAATGGTTTTCTCCAAGTAGTGACAACTGGGACTACTGGAGCATTACACTTTGCAGGGTAATTAAATGATCCATCTCTAAATGGTCTAATCTTTGTGTAATATGGCCAAATATGAGCTTCTGGATAGATGAGAATATGCTGTTTCTTTTTGATATAAAATTCCATCGCATCCATTAAAGCAATTGCGTTTTTAAGATCTCCTTTTAAAGGAAGGGGGAGATAGCCTAACGCTCTAGTAAGATTTCTCACTATCGGCATGCTTAATGAATCACTATATCCAAGGATATTAATTCTTCTAGCAAAGAAGAACACTAATGTTTGGAATTTAAATACATCACTAATAGAGACATGGTTAGAATAAAAGAAAGCTCCTTGACCTTTAATAGCTTTTAAATTCTTTCTATTTTTGATACGTATTCCGTGGAATATACAGAAAAGCGCAAATATTGGTTTAGCAATTCCATGATAGAAAATACCTGAGATGATGTTATTAAAGAAATTGGTTCTTTTATATTTATATCCTTCTGGTACAGGAGGACGAGATAAACCAACTTCATTAAAATCATCACGAAGTTCGTCTTTATAGTAAGCAATTTTTGTCTTTTTAACTTCTCTGAAGTTCATAGTTATTTCTTAAGCAAGTCCTTATTTGTGATTTGTCCAGTGTGTTTAATTCTTGTCCAAGTTGTTCTCTTTTTTGGATGGAACGCTCCATCAAAGAAAGAGAGAACAAATTCGTAGAAGAAGAACATATAAGTAAGAACACCAATAATCTTGTTTTTGGTTGTTAAATTAATTCTGTCGTTAGCGCGAAGTATGGTAATAAATGCTGGCAAAGCAAAGCTGACATAAATAAGTAAGAATTGGAATGCAGCAATACCAAATAAGAAACCATAATGTTCTGGTCCGACATAGAAAGTTGCGATAGATCCAAAGACTAAATTAATGATTGCAGAAATACCCATAACACAGTTAAAGATAACAAATGGGATAAGTCCAACATTGAATTCAAATCTCATGAAGGATTGCATTTGTGAAGAATGGTAGTCATGTTGCACTCCCACTCCTTTTAAGAAATCTCTTCTTTGGAAATATCCATATAACCATCTTACGTGTTGAGCGTGGACAGTCTTAAATTCTGGAGATTGTTCGTCGTAGAAACACACAAGTGGGTAATAACGCATATAAATGTCATGATAATAGCAATATGTGGTGAGTTGGATATCTTCAGTCATACCAGTGAAAATCCATCCACCAGCATCTCTAATAATATCATCATCAACAAAGTAACCTGTTCCCATTAATGTTGCTTTGTGGAAAAGGAATGTTCTTCCTTTGGAAGTAACATCATTCATATAGGCAAACATGACACTTGATCCAACTGTTAACCAGTTAGTGTTCGCGTTAGTGAAGTTTCTAAATCCTAAGCCAACTTTAACACCTGTTTGTCTAAGGTCGTTCATGATTTCTAAATATGTAGGCGCTAAGATGTTATCCGCGTCAAAAATCATATAGGAATCATATTGAATGTTATTTCTCCAGAAATAATCAATACACTCTTGGATAGCGAAGCCTTTTGTTCTTCTTCCATCCATTAAGCGATCTCTCACGAAATATTTGAAACCATATTTTTGAACGATTTCAACTGTTGGATCATTTTCTTTTTCAACGATTGCATAAACTTCAAAACTATCGCGTGGATATGTTTGGTTTTTTAAACTCTCTAAAATATGATCAATAACTTTGCTTTCGTTTCTTGCTGCAATTAAAACTGCAAATTTTGTTAATTTATCACTATGAGGAACTGGTTCAACCTTTTTAGCGGAAACGCTCCAGAAGCATAAGTAATAAATAGATAGGCATAAAACAAAAACAATCATTACCGCAGTAAGTGCTGTCATTATTAGTGTGATTAAATCATAGTTAATATTCATATATTAAATAGTATACCAAATTGAATTTTTAATTCAATTAATCTTTTTTAGGGTGCTTGAAAAAGTCACGGTAAATAACCGCATATAAAGAAGTAACAAATCCTGCTAATAAGTAGCCAGCAATGATATCGCTTAACCAATGTCTTCCGCTTAAGAATCTAACAAATCCCACTAAAAGGACTAAGAATACAATTAAAACAATTGTCAAAATTCTAAGAGGTCTCTTTTCAATTGGAATCATATCGATAGCGGTTAATGTACTACAAATATAGAAAACTGTAGCGACAAACACGTGAGTGGATGGATAAGATGGTTTTAATTTATCTTCCACCATAGGTGAATAGTTAATTCTTACTACTTCAAAAGCGAAATATAAAATAACTACCGCAACATATGTTGCAAAAAGAATGTAATATCTTCTATCAACTGCTTTAAAGGATTTGTTTTTGATGATTTGGAAAATTGTAACTCCAGTAAAACCAATAACAAATGCGAAAGAGAGATATAAAACAATATCGCTGAGTGTTTTTGCAAAATCAGATTTATTAAGTGATTCTGCCCAATCACGAGCAACACTATTCATTGAATAGAAGCCAATATAGTAATTGAGTTCAGAAGTTCCAACTGAAATATATCGAACATCAACGGTCTTAACTAAGACTGTAAAGATAACAAATAATATGAGAATCGAGATTGGTGCTAACCAATATAAGTATTTTTTCATAAAAGAAAACCCTAATATATTTACTCACATAACGCGTTTGTGCGCAAGAGTTATATTAGGGTTGATTAATTATTTAATCAAAATTAAGGTCTGCATGTATAGCAATCAAGCTTATCAAGCATATTCTTTCCACTTGGGAAGACATAACTATTAATCTTGTTAAATGCTGTCTTAATAGAGTTATCCCAATCGGTCTTATTTGGATCGATATCAAGGACTCTAATATCAGCTTTGACTCCGAGATGAATCTTTAAGTCAATGTCAAGATTGGCGTAAAGTCTAGTTAAATATGTGACTCCACCCACTTCAGAAGCGTAAATACTTGCTTCTAAAGTGTTGAGTTGAGAAATACCAGTAATAGCCTTTAAGTTAAGACCGATATCCCATCTCTTAGCGGATTCAGAATACTTAAAGCCAGTCGATGTTAATGCATTTGGATAATCGCCTGGTTTCTTCTCTTCACCTTGTTGATCAAATCCACCGAGGTCACCAGTGATATAGGACTTCTTAATGTCGAGCATACCATTTAATAAGTAATAGAGTAAGTTATCAGCTTTAATGAAGTTCTTACTTGTGGAACGATATGTGTGGATTTTGGTATAACCAATCCATGGATCAGTGGTCTTTCTAATTGTGAAGTAACCACCGACATCATTGGTTTTATTTGGGTCACCATCTTTATATGTCTCAAATGTTAACTCGCTCTTAATGTCGGTAGTTAATAAACTATCTTGGACAAATACAGAGAAGTTAGGGACATCTTCGATAACTCCATATACTTTGACATAAGAATTCTTAACAACTATGTGGAACATAATTGGGAATGTATCAATGTTAAGTGAACCAATAGATAAGGAGATATCTGCTTTTAACTTGTAGTAACCAAGTTTTGTAGTGTTAAGACCAAATTGTAATAAAGTCTTAATAGAGGCTAAAGAGATAAAGTCTTTACTAGTTAAGCTTGAAGGAATTGGGGATTTCGCGTTTTCGTTAAAGTCTTGTAATGTGAGTTTAAGATTTAACCATTTTCTGCCATCTTCTTTTCCTGCTTCTGGAGAATCGCCTAAGATTAAGTCTTTGAGTTCAATTGAATCGATAACTTTGTTATCAAGAGAAGCAAAGTTCACTCTTAATTCAATATCACTCTCTAAGGAGAAGATATCTCCAGCAACAACAATCTTAATCATCTTGCCGTTATCATATTGTTTGATTTCTTTAAGTAAATCGTTAGCGGTAAGTCTTAAGTAATTCTTATCTTCGATTGCCTTAGCAATTGTGCCAAAACCAAGGAGCTCTAAGATTGGATCAATAAACTTAGAATATCTTTCGTCATCTTTATTATCTTTGATAAATGTTTTAATAACATCAACGATATCTAAGACTGATTGAATATCAATTGTGCCTTTGATGTTTTCACTTGCGTTAACATCACCATAGATGAATTTCGCATTATTTTGTGTTCTATCTTCGGATTTGTCATCAACATCAAGAGCAATCTTGTGGCTGTACCACACTTGATCAGCGTGATATTTATATTGATCAATTGTTAAGTTACCAAAACCAAATTTAGTGTTGTAATCAAATTGACCTTGTCCGTTGATATGTAAGCCAAGGTTCTTATAATCACGTAAATCACCAGTTAAGGCAAATCCGGATTGTTTGGTCTTTAAGATGTTACTTACTTGATCAAACACAGTTGGTAAGAAATCAAGTGAATCATAAGTTGCAGCCTCTTCTTCAGACATAACGACATCTTGATAGGTATCATTTGTTAAGTCAAAGTCGATATTAAGACCACCAACTTGAACATCTTTCACGGAAAGGGCTAACACTTTGTGTTCTTCTGGATGATTTGGGTCAAGATTCTCATCAAAATAAGAATCATAAGAATCAAGCACTAAATCAACTTTCGCGTCATCTCCTAAACCTAAAGATGAGAGGTTTAATCCAACATAGATTTTTTCTCCATCATTTTTAAGAGTTTCAAGAACATCTAAGATTCCAGAATAATCTCCTTCTTTGATGCTTGTGATGAGTTCACTATCGGTAATCGCGTTGAATGTACTAGTCAAACTAGACATATCGACATCATCACCTAATGATTTGATTTCATTTGGTAATTCATCAAGAATCCAGTTAAAGGTTTCAGTTTCAACTTTAGCCTTTAAAACAGACTTCTTAACGTTGTTATTATCTTCTTGTTCATTGAATTTGATATAACCACTATTATTGAGATATTTAACATCTAAATTAGAGTATTCAACATTGTTTTGACCGATGATTTTAAGATTCATTCCAAGTTTGATACCATTGAGTACCTTTCTTAAGAAAGTCTCTTCTTTTTCATCGTTTTCAGTGTCGTTTCTTCTAACTCTATTAGAGATTTCATCAAAGTTTGGTTGATCTTCTTGGTTATATGGATCAGGAATTTCCACTGCCCATGAAGATAAATCAATTAATTCAGAAGCATCTAAGTTGATGTCTCCTTTAATTGAACCGATTTCAGTAACTGCACTCTTAAGGCCAGTGTTTTCATCAACTCTTCCACCATTAGATAAATCTAAGTTGAAAGATAATGACATCTTTTGATTTTCATCTGCTAATAAGTTAGCAAGTTTTTTAATCCATCCTTTATAACTGACGATTTCAACGTAATTAACGTTAGCGTCGTAATGCCTATATAAAGGATCGTCTGGTTTATAAACAGTTAATGGCTTAACTTCAAAATCAATTGCACCAGAAATAGTAAAGTTATCAAAAGAGATCGTTCCTAAATCCACACGCTTTAAATCATAGTTTTCAGCAGTCACGATTGTGATGTTAATGAAGTTATCTTGTTCTTCAGTAACTGCTGGAGTGGTTTCTGTAGCAGGAGTCACAACGACTTCCTTTTTCATGTTGATTTCTAAATCAAACTTCCAGTCACCATTAGGCAATTGTTCTTCTTCAGAATTGATTGTTGGAGCACTACCACCAGTGAATTTACTAAGGATAGAGCTAATGTCCATCTTTCCAACAAATTCATTACAAACGCTTTCAAATTTAGCGATTGGGTCAATTCCTAATCCTCCTTCTTCAACGGAAGCAAGGAATAAGTTTTCAATAACTTCTCCTAATTCGTCAAATCCAGTTGAACTGCATTTAAGCCTTAAATCTTTTAATCCAAAATAAGCAGTTTTATCAGTGTAAGTGACGAGTAATGGTAATTTTCTACCGTTATAGTCAATGTTTGCGTCTAGACTTAAGTCTAAATCAGATAAACTTCTTATAACTAAGTCTAATTCTGCATCAAGGTTGATGTTATTTGTTCTTGTTGCTTCATCTGATGTTTTAAAACTAATGTTGAAGTTATCAAAATCAGCATGAATTCCATTACAACCTTGTTCTGGATATGAAGAGATTCTGTTAACGAATTGTTGGAAGTGTGTTTCTTCAAAGTCATCATCGTTTTGTCTAAAAGATAAATTAACGGTTCTAACTTTGTTAGGCGTTAAGACATATCCACCTACTAATGTGCCTGCGAAAGCGACAAAGCCAGTTCCGATTTTGGCACATAATTTTCCAAATTTCTTTTTGTCCATTTTAGTTTTCTCCTTTCAATGAATAATTAAGTGGGATGTTGTATTCAGGGATTTCCATATATTCGTTCGCGTAGTAACTATAGTTAATCGTGTTATGAATATTGACGGTAATTCCCATTGATGCGGAATATTCCTCATCCACAAGTGCGTGTTTAAGCATCATATTTTTATCGAATGTATATATATGCTTTAAGTACTTGAAGGATGGCAACCTATCAAGGCCAGAAATGTTTTTCATTTGTACCTTATAGTAATAAGTTGCGATATCAGGGTTGAGATTGAGTGTTACTTCGATCTTGTCACTACTCTTTTTGACTTCAGTTCCATCTGCTAATACTGAATTATTTGAAATTAAGTAGATAAACATCTCATCAAGCGTTTTTCCAAGATAATTTTTGTAGTCCTCTTTGATGTAGACTTTTCCATTCTCTGGATAATTCGCTACTTCAGCACTAGTTGGTTTGCCAAGATAAAGGGTGATATCACCATCTTTCCCATCTTGAATAGCTCTATTAGCAACGCCAACCATGTCGGATTTAGATATTGATTCTTCAAAATATCGATCTCCGTTTTTGATTTGGTAGTTTCTAATTGTTTGAGCAACAACAGTAGACGCTAATCCGATGCCGATAGAATAAGAATTTTCACAACTTCTATATTTCTCAAGTCCAATAGCAACTAATTCAGCAGCTGAATATTTACCATTTGGATTTTGATTATATTGTTGTAAAAGAGCTGCTCCATCAGCGCGGAACTCTTCTGGATTAAAGCCGGTATAGTCAATTACTTCTTGCCCGAAGATTGATTTACCGATTACCCCAGTTGTCGTACCTGCTGTACCAGCAATACCTATAATCAATATGTAAGTTAGGACTGATCTATTCATTCATTTCTCCCGGCGGTTATTATATATACATGTAAACACATATGTGCTCTAAAGATTTCAGACAAATTTCGAGAATTGAGAATTTACTCCCAGAATTTGAGAGTTTTTGCAAAACATACGCTCTCTTTGGTGGTTTCAAACTCTAATAATGGGTTGATAAATATTTAAAATTAAGTAAAATAAGTGTATGGAAAATTTAAATAAAATTATTGGTTCAAACCTCATATTCCTCAGAAAAAAAGCTGGGTTAACCCAACTTGAATTTGGCGAAAAGTTCTCATATTCAGATAAAACTGTATCTCGCTGGGAACAAGGTGACGTCATTCCAAGCGTTGAAGTCTTAAAAGATATTGCAGATTTTTATGGTGTATCAGTTGACTTTATCTTGAAGGAACATAAATCAGAAGAAGACTTTTCTTCCATTGTCAAAAAAACACCATACGCCGCAAATAAGATTCTTCTTATTATTCTTGTGTGCACTATTATCGTTTCGGTATGCGTTACGATTTACGTAGCTTCTATTTATAACTTAGGAACAACTAATCCTAACGTTAATCGTTGGTGGTCGGTGTTTTTATGGGCCATACCTGTTTCAAGCCTTATAGTAGCCTATATGACTAAGAAGATATTTAATTCTTCAAAGATGTTTGTTATATGTATTTCCGTATTTATATGGACAATACTTATAGCAGCCTTCTTCTCCTTCTTATATAAAGGAATCTACTGGTATTTGTTCTTTATAGGAATCCCGGTTCAGGCAGCCTTAATCATGTACTTCTACATGAAGAAATAAAAAAATCCGCTTCATGCGGATTTTGTTTTGCGCTATTTTAATTAGGCGGTTTTAATAAGAGTAACTGTCATTTCATCTTCAGTTACACTATCAAATGTAACTTCCCAGCCTAACGCCTTTTTGTTATTGAGTCTAGTTCCATTAACGAATTGTTTTCTAAATTGTTTAACTGAGAATGTATCTCCAGTATAGAACAAGCTATCCTCATCAATAATTGTTGCGGCAGAATATTCTTCATTCACGTCATTTTTAATGAGTTCTAATTCGTTATAGTAAGCATTTCCACCATAAGTGGATGCTGTATCACCATTATTGTTATTAGTCGCATGATATAAGAAGTGTGATGATCCAGGATTTTTTGCTTCATTAACAATCGCGTCAATTTCATATGTTCTAGTGTTAACGGAAATTAATCTACCATCAACATGCCACACTCTAACACCTGCTCTAGATGGACCTAATGGGCCTCTATTATCATAAAGATGTTCTGAATCAAATTGATTCAAACCTGTTGGGGTATATAATTCAAGAATTATATATTCATCAAATGGTGAACCGATATAGTTTGGCGAAAGAATAATAATTTCTCCACCTTCTTCAACTGGTTTAACAGTAATTGAAGTAGTTCTATTAGGAACAAGAGCGTCAACCCAACCTAAAGCTAAACGAGAATATGGGTCATGTCCTCCAACGTTAAGATCTTGCATAGAAAAGCCGCCTGCTGCGCAGGAAACATGATCATAATCATAATAATCATAAGCACCAAAAACGTGTCCCATTTCATGGATATATGTATGCGTATCAATATTACAATATCTTGTATCGCCATTTGCGTATTCGCTTAAGCCAGTTCTAGTAACAGCTTTATCAGAAGAATACATAAAGTCATAACTTGCCCAGAAGAAGACGTTTGGTACTGGGTTTTTCTTTGGAGCAAATGTTTTTCCTAACCAAGATGTATAAGCCCACATATTACTTCTACTATATTTACCAGCTGCTTGAAAATCAGGAGCCGCATAAATAAG
>CAMOSZ010000008.1:0-18808 GCA_946625285.1 uncultured Caryophanales bacterium
CTCGCGGAAAAAGTAATGGTTACTAGACAAGCTGTTTCAAGATGGGAAACCGGTGAAACCACACCAAATACTGAAACATTAAAACTACTATCTAAACTATTTGATGTGTCAATTAACACTCTTTTAGGATCGCCGAGACAACTAGTGTGTCAATGTTGTGGTATGCCTTTACAAGATTCATTAATGAGTAAAGAAAAAGATGGTTCATTCAACGAAGAATACTGTCAGTGGTGCTATCACGACGAGAAATTCACTTACGACAATATGGACGATTTAATCAACACATGCGTTCCTCATATGGTTGCTCAGGGTTTTCCTGAAGACCAAGCAAGAGAATATATGAGAGGAATACTTCCAAATCTCAAGTATTGGAAAGAAAAACAATAGTGTTTGCCAAATGCTTGAAAGTGTTCGACTTGTATCATTATTGGAAATCCCTGCCAGCAGTTAATTACGAGATAATATAATTATCTCGTTTTTCTGTTGCTTTTTATACTATAATCAAAATGATTATTTGAGAAGATTATTGAGACTTTTTTGTTGTGAGACATTCATTTATAGAATAAAATGAAAATAACAAATATATTAGGCATGAGATTTGGAAAACTCGCTTTAAGTTTACTCAAATATATCATTAAAAATGATATAAAAAAGAGAAGGAAGAATTATCCTCCTCATCTTTTTACTGAGTTCATAAATATCCCTTATATTGATGATAATAACGTTAACCATACATATGACGTTTATTTAGCGAACGAAGAAAACAGAAAGCATGTATGCATCATTAATATTCATGGGGGCACATATATATTTGGAGAACATAAAGATAATTATCCATATGTCTATGAATGGTTGAAAGAAGGATATGATGCTTTACTAGTTGACTATCAATACAATAATGGGAATTCAGATATTCATGATTTAGTTAGTGACTCAGTTAAATGCATTAATCATTTCTTAAATAATTTAAAGAAATACAATTTAGAGAAAGACCGTTTTGTTATATCTGGTGATTCTGCAGGTGGTCATTTAGCGTTATTAATCTCTGAATTATTCTCTAATAAGGAGTTACAAACCAAGCTAGGATTAGAATTACCAGATATCGATATTGTTGCGACTGTGTTACATTGCCCAGTATATGATTTTGCTAATATCGGCGATGGCGCTCTTTCTCCAAGCGGATTAAAGAGAATGCTTGGCCCTAAAGGAATAGATAAGAACCATCTCTCTATTTATTCTCCTAAAACATATATTGATGGTTTTAAGAATCCAATATTTGTTAGTACTTGTACAAATGATTTCATTAGGAAAGAAAGCCTTAAAATAAACGCGGATTTATCAAAAAGAGGCGACTTCCTATTCGTAGATATCGAATCTGATGATAAAAATGTTGGCCACGTTCATAACGTTATTAATGTTGAACTTAAAGAATCAAAACGAGTTAATAGATTAGCAACGGAGTTTGTAAGTAAGTATTTATGAAAACAATTTATTTAGCAGGCGGATGCTTTTGGGGAGTAGAAAAATATTTCTCCATGGCTAAAGGCGTTATCTCTACAAAAGTGGGATACGCGAATGGAAGCATAAAAAATCCTTCTTATGAAGATTTAAAAAAAGGAAGAGATGATGCTTCTGAAACAGTAAAAATAGAATATGATGAGACAGTTGTCTCTTTAGAGAAACTTTTAGAATATTATCTACGAGTAGTTGATCCTTATTCACTTAATAAGCAAGGTGAAGATGAAGGCATTCAATATCGAACAGGTATTTATTTTGAAGATGAAGCTGACGAGAAGATTATAAAAGACTATTTTGCGTCAGTGCTTGAAGATGATTATCTCATTGAAGTGCTCCCGTTAAGGTCTTTTTATGACGCGGAAGAATACCATCAAAATTATCTTGATAAAAATCCTAATGGTTATTGTCATATTAGATTGAATTTTCTACGTGAAGACGAAAGAAAATAAGTATCATTTAACAAAAGTTAAATAGAGGACTATAATTGCTATTTGGAAATCAGGTAGTGAATATGAAAATGATTTTATATCTAGTAATTAAATCAACACCGGATGCGATTCACACTCTCGAAGAGATTAGAAAGGCTGGTTATAACGCAACCGTTATGACAACCGAATCTCTTAGACACGCCACTGAAGAACTCCCAGAAGAAAGACACTTCTTTACACTTAGACATGTTGAGAAAGTTCAAACAAACGATAGTGTTCTTTGTCTTTTCATCGTTGATGAAGATAAACTAGCGAATTTAAAAGAAGTAATTAGAGAAAACACAGACAACTTTAAAAAGATTAAAGGCTTTATGTTCTCTCGTCCAATCGAAGATTACGAAGGCTCTATTTAGTTTAGATATATGGAAAGCTTGATATTTGTATATATCGCCGCTCTTTTACTTGCGGCCTTATTATCTACTAGATTAATGAAAATCTTAAAACTCCCTAATGTTACTGGTTACATAGTAACTGGTATTATTATGGGTCCTTTTGTTCTTGGCCTATTTTTCAATAACTTCACTTTTGAAGGTATCAAAGATGATTATATTTACCAATTTGTCGATAAGATCGGCTGGGTATCAACAGTTGCCTTAGGCTTCATTGCCTTTTCTATTGGTACTTCGTTTAAAGGAAGCACATTAAAAACAGTTGGCAAACGCGTTATTGTTATCACTATCTTAGAAGCTCTAGGAGCATCAGTATTTGTTATTTTAGCCTTATTAGTTGCTCACTTTATTTCTCCTGAACATATTTCATGGGAACTTGTTTTAACTTTATCCGCGATTGCAAGTGCAACCGCTCCTGCTGCTACCTTAATGGTTATTAAGCAATATAAAGCAAGAGGACCACTTGTGAATACTTTACTTCCTGTAGTTGCTCTTGATGACGCTGCTGCTTTAATCTTATTTGCTGTTTTATTCCAAATCGCTACCGGATTAGCAAGTGGTGGAGAATTGTCTTTCTATAAAATGATTGGAAAACCACTTATTGAAATCGGCTTATCAATTGTCATCGGTGGACTTATTGGATTATTCATTAGCTTTATTAACCGTTTCTTCAAATCTAGAAATAATAAGTTAGTCTTATGTATTTTCTCAGTATTTGTATCAGTTGGATTATATTTCTTGTTTAAACAAGAATTTATGGGTGGATTTGAATTGAGTTCTTTACTTATGTGTATGATGGCAGGAGCCTTATTCACTAATATATGTAAAGATTCTGATCGCACTCTTGATGTCTTAGATAGATTTACATCCCCAATATATATGATGTTCTTTGTTATAAGTGGAGCTTCTCTTGATTTAACAGTCTTCATTAACGGCAAAGGTGGCATCGTTATCTTGGTAGCGGCAATTTACATTATCTTCCGTGTTGTTGGTAAATATTTTGGTGCTCTCAGTGGAGCAAGTATTACTAAATGCGAACCACAAGTTAAGAAATATCTTGGTTTTACTTTAGTGCCTCAAGCTGGTGTTGCTATCGGTTTAGCAACAACCGCTAATAAGTTATTTAATGATGTAGGCGCTTATGAAGCAGCATCTATGGTATTAGCGATCATCTTAACAAGCACTCTTGTCTATGAATTAATTGGACCACTTGTTAGTAAATTCGCACTTACAAAAGCTGGAGAAATCCCAGAAGAAGAATTGCCAAATAAAAAGCAGATAGAAGCAAAATAAACATTCTTGTTTATCTTGCCTCTGTTTTGATAATATAAACAAAATGGAAGCGACATTATGATAGTTACAATTTTAGGTGCCCCTGGAAATATGGGGACAAAGGTAGTGGAGACTCTTCTAAAAGAAGATAACATTACCAAAATTAATCTCCTAGTTCACAGAACTAAGGGCTCTTCAAAATTAATTAGAAAGATAAAGAAAAGCAAAAAGAAATATAAAATCATTTTTGGCACTATTGCTAATTATGGGGATGTAAAAGATGTGGTAAGTGATGCGGATTACGTCATCAATATGGCTGCAGTTATTCCACCTGCAAGCGATAAATGTCCTCAAAACGCAATTGAGGCAAATGAAACTGGACCAAAAATTTTGGTAAAAGTTCTTGAAGATATGAAAGAACATCAACCAAAACTTATTCATATATCAACAATTGGTGTCTATGGTGATAGAACTTTTAAACATCCTTTTGCAGAAGTTGGAGATCCATTACTTATTTCTCCTTTCGATATTTATTCATTAACCAAGATGAGAGGAGAATTTACTGTTTTAGAAAGTGATATTAAATGCTGGACAGTCATTCGTCAAACAGCGATGCTTTATGATGAATTGTTAATGAAAAATGTTAGTGATGGATTAATGTTTCACACTTGCTTTAACGCTCCTCTTGAATGGGCAACCGCAGAAGATAGCGCGTTATTAATTAGAAACATCTTAAGAAGAGATGCAAAAGGCGAACTTAATGAAACTAACTTCTGGAAACACTGCTTCAATTTAGCGGGTGGATTAGCAAATCGAGTAACTGGATACGAGACCATTGGACTTGGATTTGAAATCATCGGTTGCACTGTTGAAGACTTCTTTGACACCAACTATAACTCTATTAGAAATTTCCATGGTGAGTGGTATTCTGATGGCAATAAATTAAATGACTTATTTGATTATCAGCACGACACAATTAATGGATTCTGGAAACATGTTTTAGATACACATAAATATTTCTCTTTAGCGAGAATTGTGCCTAAAAAGTTGCTCAAAACCCTAGTAATTAAACGATTATTGAATGATTCAAACTCCCCTTATTTTTGGAAGAAGAGTGGTGATGAAGCAAGAATGCTCGCTTACTTTAATGGTGAAGAAAAATATAAGGCAATTCCTCAAAAGTGGGATGACTTTTATTTAGTTGCTAAAGGTAGAAGAGCAGATAATGGTGAGCCGCTTGATTATGACAAATTAAGACAAGAACCAACTAGATTAGATCACTTCTTTGATATAGATAAAGATAGAAGTCTAGTTGATATTAATGATTTAAGAAATGTCGCTGCTGCTAGAGGTGGTAAGTTATTAACAGAAGATTTTAAAACCGGAGATATTTATCGTAAGGTAATGTGGCAAAACGCTGATGGTGTTACTTTTGAAGCACGTCCTCACTCTGTTTTATATTGTGGCCACTGGTATAACATTTCTTACACTAAATATGCCTGGGATTTTGATAAACTAGCTAAAACCGATAAATTAGTTGCTCAAATCTGGTATGACTCTCACGATAAAGATGAGAACCGATATTATTGGTATGATTCTCATTTCAATGCCAAATATAAGGATATTGATTAATGAAAGTAGCGTTATTCTATTTTTCAGGAACAGGTAATACAGAACTTACAGTAAAAAAGTGGAGAGATGAAGCCGCTAAATTTGATATTGTCTTTGATTTAATAAAAATCGAAAAAGATAACTTTGATTTTTCGAAAATAAATGAATATGACAAGATCGGTTTTGCATACCCAATTCACGCTTTTAATGCGCCTGAAAACGTTTGGAGATACGCTAAGAAGTTTCCTAAACTAGACGCTCCTAAAAAAGTATTTGTCATTATGGTCAGTGGAGAATACTTAACCATTAATCATTCTTCCGGTAACAAACTACTTAGAATCCTTAGAAGAAGAAACTACATATTTGAATCAGATTATCATTATCTAATGCCTTATGATTTGGTTTTTAGACATACTGAATTAAGAGCGTTTCAAATGTATGACACAATGAACAAACTTGTTCCAATCGATGTTAATGATTACTTGATTAACGGGCAAGTTAATAAGCTAAAAAAGATTCCTCTTTCTGGCTGGTTTATTTGGCTATTGAGAATTGAACAATGGTTCGCTGGATGGAACGGAAAGCTGTTTAGGATTAATAAGAAGAAGTGCATCAAATGTATGAAGTGTGTGAATAATTGTCCGGTTAAAAATATTGAATATAAAGACAATAAATTCATCTTCCATACTCGTTGTCTAATGTGCACTAGATGTTCTTATAATTGTCCAACCGACGCAGTGAATATTGGCATACTAAATAGTTGGAAAGTTAATAAGCCATACGCCTTCAAAAAGCCTGAAATAGAAGAGAAAGATAAGCATCCTTACTACTGCAAAAGAAGTTATATTCGCTACTACCAAGAAGCTAAAAAAAAGATAAAAAAATTTGAAAAAAGAAAGACGGTTTAATCCGTTTTTTTCTTCAAAAGTCCTGTTTTTTGCTGCAAATTTGCTACAAAATCATTGTTTTTGTTGATTTTACGCGCATATACATATAAATTTAAAGTAAGTTAAAGGAGTTTTGTGTATGAATAAAAATCTCAAACTAAAGAAAACATTGTTTGTTATGTTCATAATTAGTGTTGCACTTCTCGTTTGTTTTGCTGCAGCATATTTCTTCCAACCAGTTCACCTTGTTGGTCAAATGGAAGCTGGTGTAGCAAACCTTAAAACAAACTGGCAATTAATTAGCGAATCATTTGTCTTCCCATTCGATGCAAATAAATCAGAATTCTATACTGCATTCTGCAATGAAATCGGAGCAAATGTCGCTCTCATTCTTAGTGTTGTCAACTATGTCCTTTCTGGCTTAACACTTATCGTTATTGTCTTAGGCATTGTTTATGTCATCAATAAGAAAAAACCATTATTTATAATTTACGTTATCGCTTTACTTGCTGCCTTATATGTTGCGTTCATTATGGTGACTTATGGAACGTTCTACTTAGCCATAGCTCAAGCCGCATTTGTTCCAGGTAACTCTGAAGTGGTTTGGTATGGTGTATTCGCTATTGCTGTCTTTGTATTAGGAATCCTTGCATTTGCTTCTGTTATTGCAACAGTTGTTATTGGTTTAATCTATGCCGGTAAGTCTTATGCAGAAGAAAAAGTCGAAGAACCAGCCCCTGCATCTGTCGCAGAAATGGTAGGCGATCCAGAAGCAGTTCAAGAAGGCGAAGAATTAGTTATCGCTGATACTGAAGCTGTCATTGAAAAAGAACCAGAACCAATTCCAGAAGAAGCAGCTGAAGATGAACCAGTTCCTGAAGAAGAAGTTCAAGAAGAACCAACCGAGGAACCAGCAGTTCAAGAAGAACCAAAAGAAGAAAAACAACACGTTGAAGTTAATGTTAATAACGCAAACCCTGGCGCTGGCATTGATCAAGGTTCACTTGCTAGCTTATTAAGAGAAGTTGTTAGAGATATCGTTAGAGATGAAATCGCAAGAAGTTCATTAAATCAACCTCAACAACCTCAACAAAACCCAACTGGAAATCAAACAATCACTGGTGCTACATTTGGTGGACCACTTGTTGTTCAATATTTCAATGGTGGTATTAATGGTGTTTCTACTCCTGCTCCAACAGTAGTTGAAAATAAGTCTGTTGAAAAGGTAGTTGAAATTCATAAAGAACCAGCACCTCAACCAGAACCAGCTCCAGCACCTGCTCATGTAGTGGAAGAAAAGAAAGAAGAGCCAAAACCAGCTCCTCGTCCATTATTTGTTAAAAAGGAAGCGGTTGCTAAACCAGTAGAAGAACAACCAGCTCCTGAAGAACCAAAGGTTGAAACAGCACCTGCTCCAGAAAAGAAGGAATATGAAAGAATTAGCTTTGCTCAAAGACTCCTTCAATCTGAAAAAGATGTTCATGAGTTATATAACGAATTAAAGAATGAAATCTTAAGTTATGGTGTTAAATCCAGAATATCTGCAGTTGGAGATACATTCCGCTTACACAAGAAAATGTATGTCCGTATTACAGTTGCTGGTAAATCATTAAAACTCTACTTTGCTCTTAACCCAGCAGATTACGCTAATAGTACTCTTCCAATTCAAGATGCTAGCGACAAAGATATGTATCAAGAAATCCCACTCGTCTTTAAAGTCAAATCCCCATTATCAGTTAGAAGATGTAAAGAACTCATCCAAGACGTTATGGAAAAAGACGGTCTTGAACAAGGCGAAGTTGGTAAGGTTAACTGGATTAAAGAACTCAAAGCAGAACTTGCCAGTGGCAAAAAACCAGAAAAAGAAGAAGAATAGTATTGCTCTTCAATTAGCCGGTGCTAAAAAAGCATCGGCTTTTCTTTTTATATGCATATATGCATAAATAAATATTATTAAAATAATGTTTATTCTTGTGGTATAATTTGAAACTGAACTCAGGTTTAGATTGGAAGTGGTTGTTTAAATGCCTGACCCTAGTATATCGTGGATTATCATTGCAATTCTTGTTGCGCTTCATTTCTTCTTCTCTAGCGCAGAGACCGCATTTGCGTGCTGTAATAAATTCAAAATGCAAGTTAAAGCGGACGAAGGAAGTAAGACCGCTAAAACCTTATTGAAAATTTTAGATAAGTATGATCGTGCGTTAACGGTTGTTCTTATTGGTAATAATATTGTTGCTATTGCTATATCTGCTGTTTCGACAGTGCTCTTTTTGAATTATTTCCAATCCACAGGGTTAATGGAATACGAGATATCTTTGATATCTTCTGTCATCATGACCTTTATCGTTTATTTATTAGGCGACACTCTTCCAAAGACCATCGCTAGAGCAATTCCTGATACTTTATCAATTGGATATACATATCCAACATATTTCCTCATGATTGTCCTATTCCCGATAGCAATTATTTTTGAAGGGGCAGTTAAAATTTCTGAGAAGGCTTTCAAAATAAAAACCGAAGAAGAATTTACTGAAGAAGATTTAGAAAACGTTATTGAAAAAGCTTCTGAAGAAGAAATGATTGATGAAGATCAAGCAGAGATTGTTCAATCCACAATCGATTATTTAGACACTAACGTTAAGGAAGTCCTTACTCCAAGAAATAAGATGTATGCTTTAAATCTTAAGGACTTAACTAACGATAAACTTAAAGATATTATTTGCAAGACTAATTATTCGAGAATTCCTGTATATGATAAGGTTTTTGACAATATTATTGGTGTTTTGCTCGTTAAAATCTATTTTGAAGAATATGAAAAAGATCCTCATTTATCTATTAGAAGTATCTTAGAAAAGCCATACTTTGTTTCTAACAAAATTATGATTGATGATCTTTTTAATGGATTTAAAAAACATAGAACCCATATTGCGATTGTTAGAGATGAACACAAAAAAGTCGTTGGTATGGTGACTATGGAAGATATCTTAGAGGAAATTGTCTCTGACATTTCCGAACCTTCTTCACACAAAAGGAGGAAAGCATAATGAAATGGTATTATTGGCTAATAGTCGCTATCTGTTCTATCCTTTCAGCTTTCTTCTCTAGTGCTGATATGGTTTATAGCGTCGTTAATCGTGACAAGCTTAAACAAGAAGCTGATGAAGGCGTTAAAACCGCTAAAATCGCCTATAAACTCGCTGAAGAATATGAATTCTCTATTGCCTCAATTCTTTTTGGCAATAACGCAGTTAACATTTTTGCATCATCTATCGTTACTCTTATTGGAGTAAGTTGGAATAGTGATTGGGGAACTACGGTTTCAACAATCATCTTTACTGTCTTTATTATTATCTTCTCAGAGTTCTTACCTAAATCATTCTCCAAGAAGTTCTCTTACTCTCTGAGTAAAATCTATGCTTACCCATTATTGGCATTTAAATATTTAACATTCGTTATTATTTGGCCAATAAGTAAGTTCTTCCAATTAGTGTCTAAACTCTTCAAAAAGAAATCAATTGAAGAAGACCAAATTGATGAAGATGTTATTACCGAAATGGTGGATGAACTTGAAGAGAATGATAAATACGATGAAGAAGAGGCAGAACTCGTAAGAAGTGCCTTAGATATATCTGATGTTGAGGCTCATGAAATCATGACTCCTCGAGTGGATGTTTTCGCTATCAACATTGAAGATGATATTAAAGAGATTATTAAAGAAGGCGAAATCTTTAAGCATTCTCGTATTCCGGTTTATGAAGACACAATTGATAACATTATCGGCATTCTCCCAATTAAAGAACTCGCTAAAGCGATATTTAAAGAAGAAGAGAATATCGACGTCTTATCACTTTGCTATAAACCTTTAGTGATTCCTAGAAATAGACAATTATTAGACTTATTACAAGAATTTAAAGATAGCAAGGTTCATATCGCTGTTATTATTGATGAATATGGTGGAGTTGAAGGTATCGTCACTATGGAAGATATCTTAGAAGAAATCGTTGGTGACATCTTTGATGAAACTGATGAAGATGAACCAGAATACATTGATAACGGTAATGGTGTCTATATCATAGATGGAACAATGAATATCGAAGACTTCTTTGAACTCATTGAATATAACGATGAATTTGAAACCGACTACGAAACTGTTGCGGGATTCTGTCAAGAAATCTTAAATCGATTTGCCGTTATTGGAGATAAATTCACTTTCGCAGATAGATATGAAATAGAGATATTAGCTGCAGATGAATTCACAGTTGAAAAAATAAGAGTGGTTGACACTCAATACGAAAAAGAAAAGGAAGATTAATTCTTCCTTTTTTCGTGGTTAATGTAATATTGATAAATCTCTGCCGCTACTTGCTCGATTGATTTATTGTTTGATGCATCGATGACATAATCAACTTTAGCAATGTTTTCTGGTCTAAAGGCGATTCTATCATTTTCAATTCTCGATTTGATTTTCTCTGGAGCATCTCCTCGAGTAATCATGCGTTTATGTCTTGTTTCTTCATCGGCCTCTAAATAGAAGGTGATGATGTTTTTATTATGCAAATTGATATAGCTTCTTAAGCCTGCTGGATCGATAACAACGCATTTGTCATTGGCAATTTGATCTTTGGTCGAACCATACATTTGGCCGTTATAAAGAGTGTATTCAACGAAGCGATCTTCAATAATCATCTTTTCGAATTGTTCTTTAGTGACAAAGAAGTAATCTATTCCGTTGACTTCACCAACACGTTTATCTCTTGTAGTGGTTGTGACTATCTTAGTGATTCCGTATTTGGCCGCCAAGACTTTTGCAACTTCTGTTTTTCCGCTTGCGCTTGCTCCAGCTAAAACTATCATGCCATAACTATATATTTCTAACTTTCATCTTTCAACTAAAGAAATTTTTTTATAAAAAAGTTATTAACAAAGTTAATAAAAGAGTTTTCCAAATAATTTTATGAAAAAAATTTTTAAAAAAATTCAAAAAACGCCCTCTTTATTAAATGAGGACACTTTTATGAAACTATCGAAATTGGAAGACGCAATTAAAGATATCGCTAGAGTGTATTTTGTTTCGCTTAGATACATTCATAGCAAGAAACTATCATCAGGCGAAAGTGATTATTATTCTCCTTTTTATAAGTATTACGCGGACGTAGAAGAAGCATTTGCTTCACTTGACAAGGAGAATCAAAGAATAATCACTAACGAGTATTTCTACGATGCTTATAAGGGGTGGTGGACTTATGAGTATAAGGAATCAATATTTAAAAAATTAAAGAAAGCTGCCATTAAGCAGTTTGTGGAGAAGTTCTATGCAATTCATTAAATCTATTTTGTTATCTATATCATTGTTGCCTGTCTTAAGTTTGTCTACTGGAGATAAAGGGGCAATTAATACAAAAGATATCTATGGTCCATTTTTACCAACTAGTAGTTACACCTTTAATTTTTCTGCTGGTGTAGCAAAAGATAAAACTTCCGGGAGACTACGAGTGTTTTCAATAAAAAACAACGCCTTCCTTATTAATAGATCGTTCCAAGTGACCGCTAAGGGAAGCGATGATGTAACTGTTGATATGAATGGAAGACTAACGGCTTCAGGTCTTAGATTTGAGCTATCTTTTGAAAGTAGTAAAGGCGAAATAAAAGAATATAACATCAATGTTTTTCCTCCTAATAGAGAAACGTTCACCGCTAGGAATAATGTTATGACATATGAAGGATGCTGTTTTGGAATTATGCAAAACAAGCTCTTGAATAAAGAGACATATGATTTCACAAACACTAACACTTTGCTTTCAACAACAGAAGGCAATAAGGTGGACGTTTCTACTATTTCTTTTAACTATATCCCAACAGATAAATATCAATGTAGAAACGTATTTTTAGAAATAAATGATAATCAAAATATTTATCCAAATATCACCAAAATTAACGGCTCAAATTTGATTAGAATCCCTTTAACTATCGAGAACAATAATGGTGAATTATCATTAAAAGCAAAATCAAATATGTATGTTAATACAGCAACGCTTGATATGAGTTCATATCGCTTAACTAATTATATTGAGACTAGTGAGTTTTATATCCCTCTTGGTTTTGAAGAAAAGATGGAAAATAACGAATCAAGAATTGTAATAGAAGAGTCGGGTTTTAATCTAAACACCGTCTATATTCCTCTTAACTATTTTAAGAACACTAGATTATTTGGGTCCTGTAGTGATTCTGATTACTGCATAAACGGAGGAATAAAAGCATGATCTTACTATTTATCAGTGCAATTTTGGTTTCTTTTACTGGTTTATTGTTCTCTTTAAACTTTTCAATGCAAGGCTTAAATAGAGCGGTAATCAACACTCCAATAGAACTTTTATATCGCACAGTATCATATGAAGACGAAATATTAAAATTCGAAAAAGATAGGGTTGAAGAGGACTTATCTCATTACTATAGCAAGAGTCTCTCAAGATATTGTAAGGACTATACTGTTGACTATTATTTCTACAATAAAGCGGACGGATCGATGTGCCTGAATAATAGATGTGACGCAGTTGAAATAACAGTTAGTTGTAAGTTAATTATGGATTACACTTTTTACCGTGTAATGTATTACGAACTGAAAGGAAAATAATGATGGATAAAGCAAAAGTAATTGAATACATAGAAACATCATTTTTAGCCTCTTTGATAAACGATGAAGAGATTACAGATATCTCCTTTAATGGATCGGAGTTTTTCTATGTCAGTAACTCTAAAGGAAGAAACAAGAGCGTTATCTCTGTTGAATATCAATTGGTCAAAGATTTTCTTAGACAAATCGCTAACTTATGTGAACAGCAATTTAGTTTTACAAATCCGATTTTAGATGTTTCAGTTGGTAAGTATCGCATAAACGCTACTCATCAATCTATTGGGAAACTCTTTGATGATGATGTAGTGACTTTTTCTATCCGTATAGCAAGTGATAAACCTCGCATTGATGATAATAGTGATTTCTTTTCTCCTCCTGTTGTGGAGCTTCTTAAAGAGTTATTAAGAAACCGACTGTCAATTATCATAGGAGGACTTACTAGTAGTGGCAAAACAGAATTCCAAAAATATTTGCTTAGGAGTATGAGAGATTATGAAAGAGTAGTGGTTATTGACAATGTCACAGAACTAGATTCTGTAAGGAATGATAGAAACATAGATTTAACTTGCTGGAGAGTTGATGAAAGGAATCCATATTCTAGTTGCGCTTTATTAATAAAGAACGCGCTTAGAAACAATCCAGATTGGCTCATTTTAGCGGAAGCAAGAGACAAAGAAATGCTTGATGTCCTTAACGCTGCTATGACCGGATCTCCTGTAATTACAACGATTCACTCTCAAGATGTCTATTCTCTTCCATCAAGAATGGCCAGAATGGTACTAAGAAATGAGCAGAAGCTTGATTATGACGAAGTGTTAAAAGATATCTATCATCATTTCCATTTCTACATATACCTAAGAAAAGAAGAAAATGAAGGACATATTAAAAGATATATATCAGATATTTGTTGTGCAAATGATAGTGGTGAAATGACTCTTATTTATTCAAAAGAAAAAGGATACTTTAAGTTACCTAACTCAGCGCTATCTCTTTTTAGGGACAAAGATTATTTGCCTCTATTTAAAAAATATTTCATAGGAGGTGATGATAGTGAATAGAAGACTCATTATTTTTCTTATTATTTCATTTTTAGCTGGCGCAATAACATATCTCTCTTTAGATAATTTGTACCTAGCTCTAGGTGTTATGGCGATTTATATCATAGCAGGTATTACCTTATTTGCTCCGTCACTTGATAAATATGACATTAAGGTGAAGAAGTTTCACGAATGTTATCACTTCATAAACAATTTTGTTATTGCTCTTTCTATAAAGAAATCAATCAAAGGAGCGATTGAATCAGCAGTTAATAGCATGCCACCAGATTTCATTGAGCTATTTGAAGGACTTGAGAACATGTATGATGATGACAAACTCCAATATTTTTCATCGTATTTCCCGTTTTATGTCTATCGATTATTTTTACAAATCATCTTTCTTTGGGAAGAAGATGGTGGAGATATTCTTCAAATGAGCAAGTATCTCATAAGTGAAGTTAGAAGTGTTGAAGAATACATTACTAAGGCAGATAACTTAAGCCGTCATAAATATGTAGAAATTGCAATTTTATGGGGTTTCTGTGCGGTTATTGTCATTGTTTTGCGTTTCGCATTAAAAGATTTTTACTCACTAATTAAGGAGCAAATTCTTTTCAATGCTGCGATTGTGTTATTGATGTTATTTATACTTGCGTCTATTTATTTGCTTATCAAAAGAGGCACATATTTATCAATTAAAGGAGGAGATGAAAATGAAAAGAACATTTAAAGATCGAGTGGAGTCGCTGGGTCTAAATTACTCTAAAGAATTATTAATTATTATTCTTCTGCCGTTGCCATTCCTGGTTGGAGGATTACTAATCTATTATTTCTTTCGTGAAATCTATATTTCCATTATCATTGGCTTCATTGGAGCTGCTTTAGATTATTTTTACATTTCTAGATATTCGACATACGAAAAGAAGTTAGAAAAAGAGCATGTTGATGAATTAATATCGCTTCTTTCGTATTTCCAAGTATTCATTTCGAACAAAAATAATGTTTATACATCTTTTAAGCTACTCTTGCCTTATTGCTCCATATGCATGGAAGGCATGATTAATTCTTTATTAAATCAAATAGATTCCGATAAGAGTGTTGGGCCTTATATTACTTTCGCTAATAAATTCAATAATCATATTGTTGAGTCATTAATGCTCTCCATTTATCAAATGGTCGATAACGGAGAGAACACGAATCAATTATCTGAATTTGAATTACTTTTCACAAACACCAGAATGAAATTTCAAGAAGACTTAATAGATTCGAAAAAGAAATCGTTAGAAACTCTTAATTCTTTTCCTCTCATTGGTGCTGGGGCCATTACCATTACTCTATCTCTAGCGATTATTTCCATCATAGGAGAATACGTCAATGTCATATAACTTAGGAATTATTATCTCCATGGTATTCGTGGTTGCTTTTGTTTTATTAGGAGGAGATATGTTTTGTTTATCAAGCTTTTATAGCAACTTGGATAATACATCAATTGCGATAGGCTATTTGATTGCTAAAAGTGGTAGAGCTGACAAGGAATATATCTCTTATTTAGAAACAAATTACAAAGTAACGTTTGAAAGCATAACTCCTGCTTCTCCAACAGTGGGGGAGGTTGTGGAGTTTACCATATATCGAATGTATAGTCCGTTAGTTATATCCTCTAACGACATAAAAGTCGTGGCATCTAGGACAACAGTTATTGGATATTACGGATAAGAAAGGAGGAAATGATTATGTCAGAAATCAAGGGACAATTATTAACGATTATTTTGGTTCTTGTTGTTTTCGGCGGTATCTCAGTTGCAATCGCAGGGATTTTTAAATCTACCGCTAAACAAGTAGAAAACAAATCTATGAACTTAGGATCGGATGCTACTGAAGTATTTTCAGATGTTTCCATGCCATCATCTCTTTTAAGCTATAGAGACTAAATCAATGCTGCCACGCAAAACAAAATAAGAAGCAAAGCGGGGAAAATCCCTGCTTTTCTTTTTTCTTTACAATAGTAAAATAATTGATAGGAGAAAATTATCATGGATGTTAAAAAAACAGTATCTGATTTATTATCCAAAAGAGTGGATATCTCTAATTTAAAAGAGACTGATTCACTTTCAGGACTTGGTCTTGACTCACTAGATTTGGTTGAAGTAATGCTCGAAATCGAAGAAGAATTAGGCATTGAATTTGACTCTGATGAAATATCTCAAGTCGCCACTTTAGGTGATGTTCTAAAATTAATTGAGTCAAAAATTAAATAAGCATTGATTTTATAAAATCGAATATGATATTATCATTCATGCGTTTTTAAGCTAAAGCGCAAGTGTTGCCTACCTAGCTCAGTCGGTAGAGCTATCGGCTGTTAACCGATCGGTCGTGGGTTCGAGTCCCTCGGTAGGCGCCACACTTCTGGCCTGTTGGAGAAGCGGCTTAACTCACCACCCTTTCACGGTGGCATTCATGGGTTCGAATCCCATACAGGTCACCAATCGTGATACTAACAAGTTTTGAGACTTCAAAGCTTGTTTTATTTTATAGAAAATAAAAAAATTAGCACCCTAATTAGAGTGCTTTTTGAACCATTCATCTTCAACTTCTTGAGGAGTTCTATCATCTAGAGATCGATGAATTCTTTTATTGTTATAAAAGTAAAAATATTTTGTTAAATATTCTCTAATGCCTCGTGAGTTTATGTATTTATTAATATTTATATTAACTTCCTCTCTTCTTAATATAGAATAGAATCCTTCCATTGCAGCGTTATCATTTGGTGAACCGGGATACGAAAATGATTGTTTTATGCCTAAAACTTTTAGTGTGTTCATAAATTTATGAGTTGTAAATTCTAGGCCTTGATCGCTATGAAACATCAATCCTATCGGTTCGTTTCTTATTTCAAATGCTTCTTTTATTGCATTAATAGTGAAGTTATCGCTTTTTCTATGCGATACTCTCCATGAAAGAACCTTCCTTGCAAACAAATCAAGGATGACACAGAGATAATATTTTACCCCGCTTAGATTAATTTCTAGTAAATCACTCACCCAGACTTTGTTCGGTTCTTGCTGATCAAACTGTCTATTTAAAAGGTTTCTAAAGTAGTTGCATCTTTCTCTAATTACCTGTGGTTTCGGCCTTTTCATGACATTTTGCTTAATTAGATTATTAGATTTCATGAGTTGACTTATTTTTCGTGCCGAAGTAATTATTCCCTTTTTCCTTAAAACTGCATTGATTTTATCGACTCCATAAATCCTATTTGATTCTTCAAAAACGATTTTAATTTCCTTTAATAAACTTTCGTCTTTAATCTCGTATGTAGTTTTCTCAACTTTATTATTAATAAAATTGAAATATGTTCCTTTGCTTAAATGAATAACTCTACACACTTCACAATAATTATATTCACTATATTGTTCCAAAAATATTTTCGTTGCTTCTTCCTTTTCTTTCACAGAAGCATTAATTCCTATCCCGATATTTCTCCATATATAAATTTCCCTTTTTAACTTCTCGTTTTCGTTAATTAGTGTTGCTTTTTTGATCATTTTTATTTCTTTCCCTTCCTTAATTTTAACTAATTGGGTTTACATAAAGTGCGAAGCATAAAGAAAATATCAAAGCCTATTGCTGACATCGATACCCACAAAATAAGTAGGCGTAAATAAAACCTCCTTTTTGGATAGTTATTTTAGGAAATTCGCTTTGCTTACCTAACGTAATATCTCAAACAGGATGATAGAGCTGGCCTCTTATTCTTTCTAATTAATTATTCAATTAGCGTATTATATGATATATAAAAATGTTGAATGAGATATATATTTTCGCTATATTTTTATTGTTAATTTAATATAAAGAAGGTTTGCAAATATGAATAAAAAGAAAATTCTCTTATTGGCTACTGTATCTTCGATGGTTGCAGTTGTTGGTACTGTGATTTTTGCTAATGGCGGTTTATCTGGTTTGTCTGCTCTTGCTACAAATGGCGAGGTTTGGCATCATTATGCAGCGGTTGCACCTACCGAAGCTAGACATGGTTCAAAAGAATTCTGGGCTAGTAGCACCGATGGATGCGCTACCCATACCTTTACTGATCCAAAAGCAACATGCATAGAACATAATTTTTACACTTATGATTCATTTGCCACTCTAACATGTGATGACGATAGATATGTTCCAAGCAGAAACGAAAGTTTAGGCATTACGCCAATGTTTTCTACTAAAAATAATACTGTTACCTATGGCTTATATCCACAAAAGAACGTAAATGATTCAACTCTAATTTCTGCGCTTAACAAATTAACAACATCAGGAATTAATGGCTGGTATTTATACGAAAATGAATATTATGCTAAATTAAGTGCGACACCATTTCAATCATTCTATACATTTGATAACGGAACAAAAATCGTAGGTGGAACTACATATTGGTTTAAATGCGAGCCTATCACTTGGAATGTCCTTTCGAACACCAACGGAGAGTATTACATCCTTTCTAGCCTTTTATTAGATGCTCATAGATATAATGAATACTATACAGGTACAAAAGATGGTCACTACGCTAATAATTATGAATATTCAGAAATAAGAGCATGGTTAAATAATGATTTCTATAATTCAGCATTCGCTTTGGGCAATAGTTATATTCAAACCACGATAGTGGATAACAGTGCGGCCACAACTGATTCAACTAGTAATTCGTATGCTTGCAATAACACCCAAGACAAAGTGTTCTTACCAAGTTATCAGGATTATATTAACTCTAGTTATGGTTTTTCAACTCCAACTAGTTATACATACACTAGATGTTGCAAAACAACAGACTGGGCAAGAGCAAGAGGAGCATATTATAGTACAGGTACTTCATACCTATATAATGGTTATTATTGGACTCGTTCTCCTTTCAGCCGCGGCTACTACAGCGCGTTGTATGTCGGCACCGATGGCCGCCTCAACTTCTATTACGTCCATGGCA
>CAMOSZ010000009.1:0-6000 GCA_946625285.1 uncultured Caryophanales bacterium
AATTTCTTCGACTTTGCGAAGTAATTCTAGAACATATGTTAAATACTCACTACTGCTTGCCATATATCAAGTTATCTTGTTTATTATCTTACTTATTATCTTGCTTATTAACAAATAAAAAGTGCCGAATTAAATCGACACATTTTCAGTGTGTTTGGCAGGGGTAGTAGGAATCGAACCCACATTAACGGTTTTGGAGACCGGAGTACTGCCTTTGTACGATACCCCTATTACTCGATGAGAAGTGTCATCGAGATAAGATTATAAACTACGAAGGACTGAGTTGACAAGAGACATATCAACTTGACCAGCATAATTTGTTTTAAAATGTTTCATTACGCTTGGAACACTCTTGTCTTCTAAGGAAGAAATGATATTTCTAATTTCATCTTCGCTTAATTGTTTTGGCAAGTAAGCAGATAAGATTTCTTCTTGTCTAGCGATAGCGTTTGCTCTTTCAGCGTTATTAACTTTTAAATAGCCTTCTTTTTCATCAGCGAGTTCTTTTAAAGTCTTTTGGATGATGGCGAGCATTTCTTTATCGCCAATCTCTTTTCCTGCTGCTTTTAGTTCAACTTCTTGGAGTTTGTATTTATTACTAACAACAGAGAGAACACCTCTAGCCACTGTGTCTTTTGCTTTAAGAGCTTCAATATTTGCGGTTTTAATTTGATCGATTAACATAATAATTTTCTCCTTTGGAGCATATCTATTATATGTATTAGCGGTTTGATTTTCAAATCTCTTTCATCATGTGTTTCAAAGTCGATCCTTTAGGGAATAAAAAAGAGGCACTTTCATGCCTCTATATTTTTTATGTTGGTGATCCCTAAAGGATTCGAACCTTTGACCCAATGATTAAGAGTCATTTGCTCTACCAGCTGAGCTAAGGGACCAACTAGCGAGAATAAATATAACTGATTTAATAATTCAAATCAAGCATTATTCTTACTAGAAATAGATAATTCTATTTAGCGTGACGCTTTTTAATGATGTATTTGATGAGAACTTCAATTTCGTGAGCAATGAGTGGAACAAAGGCTGCAGCAGCAGTAATTAACCATTCATGCCAATCAAGAGGTGAAGTTGAGAAAATCTTTTGGACGCCTGGAGTAAGGACAACAAAGAATTGTAATCCAACTCCAAGAATGAAGGCGAGAAGCATCATCCAGTTCTTGTTTCTAATAGTCTTGAACGCACTATGTTCAACACTACTCATACAAACCATGTGGATTAATTCAGCAAATCCTAAAGCAGTAAATGACATTGTTTGGGCTTGCATTAAGACTTCTTTGTTGATTTCAGAAATATGAGCGATTGTGTAATAGTCTGTAATTCCATTAAGCCAGAAAGCACTTAAATAGGCTAATATGACTGCAATGGTAATAAATGAACCATGCATTATGGTGTCTCTAAGACCACCATGAGCGAAGATTGTTTCATTTGGATTACGTGGTTGTTCTCTCATGATTCCTTTGTCTTTTGGATCCATGCCTAAGGCAATAGCAGGTAAGGAGTCGGTGATTAAGTTAATCCATAATAAGTGGATTGCGATAAATGGAGTTTCAAATCCAATAAGGATGATGAAGAACATAACAAGAACTTCAGCAATATTACTGGAAAGAAGGAAAATAATGGTTTTCTTGATGTTTGTGAAGATACTTCTTCCTTCTTCAACAGCCTTTTCAATGGAAGCGAAGTTATCATCTGCTAAAACCATATCAGCAGCACCTTTTGCAACATCAGTACCAGTAATACCCATAGCAATACCAATATCCGCTGCCTTTAAGCTTGGTGCGTCGTTAACTCCGTCACCCGTCATCGCACAAATATTGCCGTTTGCCTTAAAGGCTTTAACGATAGAAACTTTATTTTCTGGAGAGACGCGAGCAAACACTCTGACGTGTTTTACTAATTCTCTTAATTCTTCTTCGGATAAGTTATCAATTTCTTTACCCATGACACATTGGTCGATAGTTTCAGCAATTCCTAATTCTTTTGCAATTGCAAAAGCGGTATCTTTATGGTCACCCGTAATCATGATTGTAGTAATACCAGCGGTCTTAAATTTTTCAACCGCAGGTTTAGCTTCTGGTCTAGCAGGGTCAATCATTGCTACTAAGCCAACGAAGACTAAGTCTTTTTCATCAATTTCATCTTTACGGTTATAAGACAAAGCTAGAACACGTAAAGCGCGGAAGGAGAATTCACTATTAACTTCATAGATACGTTTAATATCTTCTTCAGTGATTTTTCTTTCTTTTCCGTTTTCTAAAATATATTTAGTATTCGCTAAGATAGAGTCTAATGCACCTTTGGTGTAAGTAATTGTTTTACCATCTTCTTGGTGCTTAGTGGACATCATCTTTCTTACAGAATCGAATGGTAATTCATCAATTCTAGGAGTGACAGACTCTAAATCTTTTTTATGCATTTCAAAATCATTAGCAAGTACGACTAAGGCAATTTCAGTTGGATCACCAAATAATCCTTCATCAACAGTCGCATTAGAACATAAGGACATACCTTTCGCTAATAATTTAAGGTCTTCATTTTTATGGTCTTTGTTAAATTCTTCTCTTTTATAATATGTTCCATCAACATAAGCTTCTAAAACAGTCATCTTATTTTGAGTTAATGTACCTGTTTTATCAGAGCAAACAACAGAGACAGCGCCTAAAGTTTCAACAGATGGCAATTTCTTCACGATGGTGTTAACTTTGACCATACGTTGAACTCCAATTGACAAAACGATAGTAACAACCGCTGCTAAACCTTCTGGAATTGCAGCAACCGCTAAAGCGATGGATTCAAGAACTGCATCAATCCATTTATCAATATTAGAGCCGTTTCCTCTAGAAAGAATCCAAATAACTTCAATAACTAAAACAGCAACAACAATTGCTAAAGTTAAAATGCCTAAGAATTTGGATAATTTGGATAATACTTTTTGAAGTGGGGTTTCTTCCTCTTCTTCAGTGTCTAAGGCTTTAGCAATCTTACCAATTTCAGTCTTCATGCCAGTCGCAACAACGACACCTTTACCTCTACCATAACTAACTGGGGTAGACATGTAAGCCATATTCGCGCGATCACCAATTGCCACACTTTCAGAGAAAGTAACTGCGCTATCTTTTTCAACTGGAACAGATTCACCAGTTAAAGAAGATTCATCGCATTTTAAGTTAACTGCTTCGATTAATCGAAGGTCAGCGCCAATCGTGTCACCTTCTTCTAAGACAACGATATCACCAACAACTAATTCACTTGATTTAACTTTAAATCTTTTACCATCTCTAATAACTGTGCTTTCTGGAGATGATAATTGTTTTAAGGCATCTAATGATGTTTGAGCCTTAATCTCTTGGACAGTGCCAATAATAGAGTTAAGGATAATAACCGCCAAAATGATAATGATATCTGGCCAGTCACCAACATTTAAGAAATCAAATGAGCCGTGTTTAACAGTCTCATAAATTGATACAGCAATTGTGATTGCTACCGCTGCAAAAAGAACATAAATCATTGGGTTAGCCATTTGTTCAAAGAAAATCCTAATCCATGATTTCTTTTTCTCTTCTTGAAGCTTGTTTGGTCCAAATTTTGCAAGTCTATCCGCTGCTTCTTGACCACTTAGACCTTTTTCAGAATCAGTTTCGAGCACTTTTAAAACATCAGAGTCACTAACGGTCTCAAACTGTTTCTCTTGAATTTCGTTCATATAAAATTCCCTCCGGTTCGTTACACAAAGGTCTTGCTCCTTGTCGGTCTATGATCCGGATAGGTTATGCCTATCGTGTTGACGAATTCATAGATTCGCTACTCCCCGTTTGGATTAACATGTCTATTGTATCAATTTATTGATAGAGCAACAACCACTATATTTCTTTATAAAGAAAAAAGATCCCATTGCTGAGATCTTATTGGTTGTTTGTCCACAATTTCTTTTTGTAAGAAACTGGTTCTTCGGTGACTCTAATGCCTAATCTAGTTAAAGTACCTAAGTCAACTTCAGAAAGTATTGTACTACTATGAGCTTCACATCCGACAAGTTTAGGAAGTTGCTTCATAGCAAGTTCCGCTAAAGGATTAGTTCTTGATTGAATTGATAAGGCAACAAGAACTTCTTCTGCTCTTAATCTAGTGTTACTTCTATGTAAGAAGTTAGTTTTGAGTTCTTTAATTGGTTCAAGCACTGCGGGCATAAGTAGATATAAGTCTTTATCAATCTTTCCTAAATGCTTAAGGGTGTTTAATAAGGCGGCAGCACAGGCACCGAATAATGCGCTTCTATGACCTGTAATGATTTTACCATTAGGTAATTCAATCGCTACCGCTGGTTCATTTTCTTTTTCAGCAACCTTCAAACACGCATCAACACATTTTCTAGCGGTGATAGGAACTCCAGCTTTATTAATTAACATATCCATCTTAGTGATAGTTTCATCTTTGAATCGACCAAGATAGACATTCTTTTCAGTTTGATAATACCTTCTAATGATTTCTCTATTACACGCTTTATTGACTTTTTCTTCATCATCAATAGCAAAGCCAATCATATTAACTCCCATATCTGTTGGAGAGTTATATGGAGAAGTGCCATAAATATGTTCAAAGATATTTTTAAGTAATGGGAAAACTTCAATATCACGGTTATAGTTAACCGCGGTAACTCCATAAGTCTCTAAATGAAATGGATCAATCATATTAACATCCGCTAAATCGACAGTAGCTGCTTCATAAGCGAGATTGATTGGATGAGATAATGGTAAATTCCACACTGGGAATGTTTCGTATTTCGCATATCCTGCTCTAACACCATTTTTGTTTTCGTGATAAAGCTGAGATAAACATGTTGCCATCTTTCCACTTCCTGGACCAGGAGCGGTAACAACCACAAGTGGTTTAGTAGTTTTAACATATTCGTTTTTACCTAATCCATCATCCGAAAGAATAAGAGGGATGTTATGTGGATATCCATTAATCTTATAATGACGGTAGACATTTAGTCCGTTATTTTCTAACTTCTTAATGAAGTTATCAACGGACATTCCACTTTCATAAAAAGAAATAACGACACTACTAACATATAAGCCAACTTCTCGATAGGTATCGATAAGTCTTTCAACTTCTTCTTGATATGTAATTAAAGTGTCGTTTCTAACTTTATTTGAGGAAATATCATTCGCATTAACAACGATTAACATTTCTACTTTATTTTTGATGCCAAGTAACATTTGGAGTTTGGAGTCGCTTTTAAAGCCTGGCAAGACTCTGCTCGCATGGTAGTCATCAAATAACTTCCCACCGAATTCGAGGTAGAGCTTATCTCCAAATTTCTCAATGCGTTTTAAAATCGATTCTCGTTGAATCTTCAGGTACTTTTGGTTGTTGAATGGTTCTTTTTTCATAAGTCTAATGATGTATTCTATGTAAAAAAGATATCTTCTCGAGAGCCTGTTTTCAAGAAAATATCTTTTTATTTTTAAAAACTATCTAATTCCCGCAATTTGTTGATAAATCTTGCTACTAATTTCTTTTCCTAAGAGTTTTTCAACGATCGCTAAACCGAATGGAATACTATATAACATACTCCTTGCAGTAATCATCTTTTCTAGGACCACAACTTCTTTTCCAGTATAGTTTCCTTCTAGCCCAGCTTCACATCCTGGATAACATGTAAAGTCTTTGCCTTTTAATAGACCGGCTTTATCTAACACCATTGGAGCAGCGCATATCGCGCACACTAATTTGTTAGAGTCAGAAAACTCTTTAACTGTTTTAATTACTTCGTTGCTATTTAAAAGGTAATTTACGCCACGAGAACCTCCAGGAAGAATAATTCCACTAAATTCAGCAAAATTCACCTCAGAGAGCCTTTTAAAGTGATTAAAATACATTTTATGTGATGAGATAACTGTCTCATCTTCTTTGATGCGAGCATCCACTACTTCAATCCCTGCTCTAACAAGGACATCGCGAGTCGCTACTGCTTCAACA
>CAMOSZ010000010.1:0-20841 GCA_946625285.1 uncultured Caryophanales bacterium
CGGTATACATGATATACGGTATCCAATGGTTAATTAACGAAGGTACAAAAGCTGTTCCATTTGTTATGGGAATAGTGGTTGCTGTCCTCATGGGAATGGCCTTGACTGCCCCAATTAGTAGTGCAGCAATTGCCGCAATGATATTTACAGCAAGCAACACAAATGCCGACATTAGTGGTTTGTTAATTGCTAGTGGTGCTGCTGTTATTGGATGTTCTACTCAAATGGTGGGATTCGCAGTTCAATCGAGAAAAGATAATCCTGTTGGAGTGGTTATCTCTATTGGAATTGGTACCTCAATGCTTCAATTTAAAAACATTATCAAGAAACCAATTATTTGGTTACCAACCATTATTGCTTCAGCAATCTTAGGTCCAATTTCTACCTGTTTGCTTAAAATTGAATGTATGGAAGGCGGTACCGCTGGAATGGGAACTGCTGGTCTAGTTGGTCAAATTGGAACAATTTCCACGATGGGAGTTGGTTCATGGCAAGCTTGGGTAGGGATATTCGTTTTACAAATTATTGCTCCTGCAATTTTTGTCTTCTTCATTGATTTATTATTTAGAAAACTTGGATGGATTAAAGAAGGGGATTTAAAAATCTAATAAGAGCCCGGCAAGGGCTTTTTTACTGGAGTTTACATCGATAAGTAAACAATTATTAACTTAAAGTAGAATATGCGTGTATTCATGTAAATAGATGCATTTTTTTGTTATTTTTTTAACTGAGTGAAAAAATAAAAATATACTTTAGTATATAATTAAAGATTTTTGACAATTGAAAATCTTATGTAAAGAAAAGTTTACAATTTTGTGTTTGCAATATTCAAACTCAATGATATTATTTACGAGGTGTAACTCATTATTTACACAGGAGATTAAATATGACAATTGCTGAAAAAATAACTCATTTAAGAATTGTTGATAACATTTCACAAGAGAAACTAGCAAATTTATTAAAAGTGTCTCGCCAAACAATTAACAAATGGGAAAGTGGTGATTCACTTCCACAAATCGACAAAGTAATGGAAATTTGTGAACTCTTTAAGATTTCTGCTGATGAATTATTAAATGACAAAATCGTTATTCATCGTGGTAAGAAACTTCAAATGAGCATTGGTGAAGATATCAAAACAAAATACTTTGGTACTGATGGTTTTAGAGGAGAAACTAATAAAGTTTTAACTTGTGACCACGCTTATAAAATTGGTCGTTTCTTAGGTTGGTTCTATGGTAATCCAAAATTTAATTCCCAAAAACCAGGCTATAGACCAAAAGTTGTAATCGGTAAAGATACAAGAAGATCATCTTATATGTTAGAGTACGCAGTGGCGGCAGGACTCGCTGCTAGTGGCGCGGATGTAAGTTTATTACACGTCACAACCACACCAAGCGTCGCTTATGTCATTAGACAAGATTGCTTCGATTGCGGAGTTATGATTACTGCTTCACATAACCCATTCTACGATAATGGTATTAAAGTCCTTAACGCGAATGGTGAAAAACTTGAAGACGCAGTCGCTTTCTTAGCCGAAGCTTATATCGATGGTGATTTAGCAAAACTCGAAGTTGAAGGGGATGACCTCCCATTTGCCGAAAGAGGCAACATTGGTTGCATCAACGATTATAGCGCGGGTCGTAACCGTTATATTGCTTACCTTATCTCTTTAGCAAAACACTCCATGAAGTCTCTTAGAATTGGTTTAGATACCGCTAACGGAGCAAGCTGGATGATTGCTAAAAGTGTCTTTGATGCTTTAGGAGCACAAACATTTGTTATTAATAATAATCCTGATGGATTAAACATTAACTTAGATGCTGGATCTACTCATATTGAGAAGTTCTGCAAATTCGTTAAAGATAACAAACTTGATTTAGGTTTTGCCTTCGATGGTGATGCGGATAGATGTATCGCTGTTGATGAAAACGGTAAAGAAGTTGATGGAGATAAGATTATGTATCTCCTCGCTTGCAAGCTAAAAGATGAAGGTTCTTTAGAAAGAAATACCTTAGTTACCACAATTATGTCTAACTCTGGTTTAACAAAAGCTTTAAAACAAATCGGTATCAGTAACGTTCAAACTAAAGTTGGTGACCGTTTCGTCTTTGAAAGAATGCAAAGTGATGGTTACTCATTAGGTGGAGAACAATCTGGTCACGTTATTATTAAGAAATATGCGACTACAGGTGATGGTGTTCTTACCGCTATCATGGTCACAGAAAGAATTCTTGAAACAAAAGAAAAGCTTTCTAAACTTGTCGCACCAGTTAAATTAATTCCACAAACCACTAAAAATGTGAAAGTTACTAACAAGGCTGCTGTTATCGCTGATGAAGAAGTTCAAAAGAAATTCGCTGAAGTGAACAAAGAAATCGGTGATAACGGAAGAGCGTTATTAAGACAATCTGGTACAGAACCAGTTGTTAGAATCATGATTGAAATTGATTCCAAAGAAAAATGCGCCGAATATATCGACCGCATCTATAACGTAATTAAGAAAAGAGGATACGTTTGTGAATAAGTTAAACATTAAAACAAAAGAGTTATTCTCTACTGATTGTCCTTTTTTGAAGGACATCTTCGAAAACGCTGAATATCCATGGGAAATTCTTCCTCAAATTAAGGAAATCGTTAAGAAGGTTGTTGAAACTGGATTAGATGGTTATACAGAAATTGAACCAGGAGTTCTTGTTGGAGAAAATGTCAAAATTGCAAAAACTGCAACAATTGAAGCACCAGCTATCATCGGAAAAGATACTGAACTTCGCCCAGGTGCCTATCTAAGAGGTAATGTTATTGTTGGAGAGAAATGTGTTGTTGGTAATTCTTCTGAATTAAAAAACTGTATCTTACTAAATCACGTTCAAGTTCCACATTATAACTATGTTGGAGACTCTATCTTAGGTGACTACGCTCATATGGGAGCGGGATCAATTCTTTCTAACCTCAAAAGTGGTGGAAAGAATGTTGTCATCCACGGTGATAAAGAATACGAAACTGGCTTAAGAAAAATTGGATCTTTCTTAGGTGAACACGCTGACATTGGTTGCGGAAGTGTTCTTAACCCAGGAACTATCATTGGAAAGAACACCCAAGTATATCCTCTAAGCATGCTTAGAGGTTGCTATCCAGAAAATAGTATTGTAAAAACTGGTAACAATATTGTCGAAAAAAGAGTAGACTAATTCTTATCAAACTCAAAGCAAGGAGAAAAGAGTATGAAAGTCGTCATTGGAACAAATGAAGAAATTTCCAAATTAATTGCTGAAGAATTTATTAAGCAAATTAACGCTAAACCAAACTCCGTTTTAGGCTTAGCAACCGGCACTTCACCATTAGAGGTTTATGCTAACTTAGTGAAGGCTAATAAAGAAGGAAGAGTTTCCTTCAAAGATGTCGTAACATTTAACCTTGATGAATACATCGGATTAGATGGAACACATAACCAATCCTATCGTTATTTCATGAATGTCAATTTATTTGATCATATCGATATCGATAAGAGCAAAACTCACGTCTTAAAAGGCGTTGGTGATTATGAAGCATACGCTAAACAATACGATGATGAAATTGCTTCCTTCGGTGGAATCGATTTACAAATCTTAGGTATTGGTAGTGATGGCCATATCGCATTTAATGAACCAGGTACATCCTTTGATTCATTAACTCATGTTGCTGAGCTTGCTGAAAGCACAATTGTTGATAACTCCAGATTATTTAATGATATTTCTGAAGTCCCAACTAAAGCAGTAACAATGGGTCTTAAGAGCATTATGAATGCTAAAAAGATCGTCTTAATCGCTACAGGTAAAAATAAAGCAAAAGCAATTAAGAATTTATTACGTGGTGACAAAACTGAAGAAGTCCCATGTTCAATTCTTCAAGATCATCCAGATTGCACAATCTATGTTGATGAAGATGCTTATCATTTAGCTAGATAAGTCAAAAAAGCATATAGAATAATTAAGGTGGAAATATTTTTCCGCCTTTTTTATAATATAAAATAAAGATGAAGCGAGTTAGAAACATCGATTATATCCACGATTTTGGTGGAATTAAAAATACTGATGGTAAAACTATTAAGTCTCACCTCTTATTTCGTTCCGCTAATTTATCAGAACTCACTCAAGAAGAAGTTGAATATTTAGCCAACGACTTAAATGTCAAAAATGTTATCGACTTAAGAACAACCGATGAAATGCAATATCGTTCAGAAACATTCATTTCTCCACTTATTCATTATCATCCAGTCTCTTTAGCGAGCAATGACATTAATCCAGTCGTTACTAAAGAAAATAGAATACAAGTATTAAATGATTTAGTCTCTCTCCCAGAAGGTATGAAAGGCCATATTTTAGATTTGTATCGTTATTTAGTCAGTAATCCTCAACCAATCGAAGGATATAAGAAAGTTTTTAAACTCCTTTTATCAAATAATGGTAGTGAAGGATATTTATTTCACTGCACCCAAGGAAAAGATAGAACAGGAATTGTTATGTTATTAGTCTTAACTGCCTTAGGCGTTAGTGAACAAGTAATTACAGAACTTTATCTTTCATTTAATAGACGCGCTAGATTCAAAAGGTTTATGTATTTTATCGGAATGAATGTTAGATTCCTTTCTTTAAAAAAGGCAATAGCCTTAAACGATACATTAACTGCGAAGAAACTCTATTTGAAAACAGCGTTAGATGAAATCAAAAAGACTTGTAATTCCGTTATGGATTTCCTTTATTCTGTTATTGGCTTGACTGATGAGAACATCAAGCAATTACGATTAATTTATTTAAAATAAGGTGGAAAATATATGAAACATTTAATCATTCTTAACCAAAAGGCCGGAGCTGAAAAAAACGTTGAAAAGTTCCAAGCTCAAATCAAAGAAGACTTCAAAGGATTAGACTACGAAGTTTATCTCACAACTGGCCCAAGAAGTGTTATTCCATTCCTCAAAGAATATCTCTCAAAGAATAGCGATGTCTTAAGAGTTTACGCTTGTGGTGGAGATGGCACAATTCATGAAGTAGTAAACGCGATTGTTGGCTACAAAAATGTTCAATTAGCAATTTACGCTGCCGGAACTGGTAATGACTTTGTTAAGATTTATTCTAAATCTAAAGAATATGATGACATTGTCAAAAACAAGACTGGGGAAAATAGATTTAAAGATTTCAAAGCACTCATTAATGGTGAACCAATTGAAATTGATTTAAGCAAGATGAGTGGACCTTCTTTAAAAGAACCATGGTACTCAGTTAACGTTATTAACTTTGGTTTTGACGCAATCGTCGGAGCTAAAGGTAATGAAAATAAGAATAAAGGTATCAAAAACCCATATGGACCAGCTGCTATTATTCCAGCAATCCTCGGTGGTAGATTTAATAAAATCATCGTTAAGGCTGATGGAGAACAACTCAACAAGAAGAGAATGCTCCTTTCTGCTTTAGGACAAGGACAATGGGTTGGCGGACAATATCATGCCTCTCCTAAGAGTGACAACACTGACGGATTAATCGACGTCACTTTATTAAAGTGCATGTCCTTAGCAAGATTAATGATTCAATTCTTTGGACCATACACTAAAGGCCAACACTTAGACAATCCAAAACTCTTAAAGAAATTCGTATACAAGAGAGCAAAAGAAGTGGAGATTATCTCCAAGAAAGACTTCGACATTTGTGTCGATGGAGAAATTGCTAGAGGCTCTTACTTCAAAGTTGAAGTTATGCCAAAAGCCATCAACTTTGTCGTTCCAAATAACTAATTAATTGATATGATCATTGAATTTCTCATCATCGGACTAGATTTAACTTTCACCACATTAATCACATTAGCGATTCCAACTGGCCGATATTATCATTATTGGGCCCCATTCCTACTTTTAGTAGCAGGATATTTACTTGGAGTAGCCTTGATGTGGGGATTCTTGTCCTTGCTCTCACTTCCATATAAAAAAGATAAGACATATGAGAAGCCTTCTCGCTGGGCACAGTTCTGGCTCTCTTCTGCCATCACTTATATCAATAAGCATGCAAGAGCAAAAATCAATATTATCAATAACTGCTCTCTTCCGAAAGAACGCTTTTTAATTATTTGCAACCATCGTTCCAAGTTTGATCCAATGCTTATGGCAGAACTCTATGGTCGAAAATACGATTTAGCGTTTATTTCTAAACCAACAAACTTCAAAATTCCTATCGGTGGTCGCTTTATGAAAGCAACTTGCTATATGCCAATAGATCGATATGACAAACTAAAGTCTCTTGAAGTCATTAAAGAAGCCACTAACTACATTGCTACAGGAGCGTGCTCCGTAGGAGTGTTCCCGGAAGGAACTAGAAGTGAAAACAACACTCTTAATGAATTCCACGAAGGTGTCTTCTCAATTGCTTTAAGAGCAAAATGCCCATTAGTGATTACCACAATTAAAAACACTGAAAAGATTCATAAGAACTTCCCGTTTAAGAGAACAAAGGTCGATTATGAAATTGTAAAGATTTTATATCCTAACGAATTTGAAGGAATGATTGCTAAAGAATTAAGCGATTACGCCCGCGAGTTAATGCAAAATTCTCTTAACGCATAAATTATCAAAACAACAAAAAAACTAGGCGAAATTGCCTAGTTTTAATTTGTTTTAAATGTTATTTAACGTCGCTTCGTTTGAAGACAAATAATCCTAACACTATGAATATAATTGCCCAATATGTTGGAGTGACAATTCCTGCGGCAATAAATGTATTAGAAATGTCAAATATAGAACCAACGCCTAAACTGCTACCAATAGATGAGGAGAATAACGTGGAAACATTATTTCCAAATATGCCAATAACATATAAAGGGTTTAACCAGCATGACCAGTGTTCAATTGAATAATTACCATTAGAAAATTCAATCATCATAATAATAAATGGTAAGAAACTAAGGAACACCATAGAAATAACAGAAACAGTGATAGATCCTCCAATATTTCTTATAAGTGAAGCGAAGAATACTGAAACAGCAGTTACAAATGTGTAAGTAAGAACAGTATTAGCAATATAGAAGAAAATAAATTTAACACCGCCAATATTATCTGGATTGAATCCTGTGATTGCGGAAGTTAAGCCGATAGTAATTAATGCATAACCAGCTGCTAAAATAAATGTAAATACTAATCCAGTAATAAACAAGCCAAAATAAACTTTGGTTTTGCTAAGTCCAGCGATAATCTTATTTCTAACTGTGCCGTAAGTGAATTCACCGACTGTGAAAACAACTAAGTTAATAGGAATAGTCAAACCAAAACTATTTCCTGGAGTTAACGCTGTTAAAAATGATGATTCACCGGTGATAAAATCAACTCCATCAGATAAGAATTTACTTAAAGCAGATGCTCCGATCATGAAAAAAGCAATAATAACACCAATAATCGCGGTAACAATAAATGTACGATCTCTAAATAATTTAAATAAAGATGCTTTAATTAGATTATGCATTTTCACTACCTCCAATCATGTTTAAGTAATATTCTTCAACACTCATTTCGGATGTGCGAATGTCATTGACTTCAATACCCTTTTTATCTAATTTGGTTAACAAATCTAAAGGTTTGATTTCATCATAAATTCTGACACCATTAGAGCTGACACGATATTCTTTGATGCCAATTTCTTTTACAGCGGATTCTAACTTGTTAACATCAGAGTAGCGGATATCGATGCCTTTCTTACATTCTGCAATTAAATCTTCGGTTGAAATCTCTTTGAGCAATTTGCCGTGAGAGATAAAGCCATAGTGAGTAGCAATTTTCTCTAATTCAGAAAGAATATGAGAAGAAATTAAGAAAGTAATTCCCTTTTTATTTAAAGAGATAATAAGGTCTCTTAATTCTGCAACACCAGTTGGATCAAGTCCGTTCATTGGTTCATCAAGAAGCATAAGATCAGGATTGTTTAACAAAAGTAAGGCAATTCCTAATCTTTGTCTCATACCTAAAGAGAAGTCTTTTACTTTCTTAGAACCAGTATCTCCTAACCCAACATTTTTTAAAGATTCTTGAATGATTCCGTTATCGGCATTTAAGCCATAATACATACAAGCATACCTAAGATTTTCTACTGCAGTCATAGATGGCACTAAAGAAGGAGTTTCAACAATAGCGGATATCTTATTTCTTACTTTGTAGATTTTCTTGCTCTTAAAATTAGTAGAGAACAAATCGTAATCACCACTAGTAGGAATGGCTAATCCCATAAGCAAACGAATAATAGTGGTTTTGCCACTTCCGTTTTCGCCAACGAATCCATAAATTGCGCCTTTTTTGATATGCATATTTACTTTATCGACAGCGAATTGTTGGCCATACTTTTTTGATAATTCACGAGTCTCTACAACATTAATTTGATTATCAATCATAAAGTTACATTTCCTTTCAAACGAGATTATACCCCTTTATTAATTATTAATAAAGAGCATAAAAAATGTAGTGTATATCAAGAAATATTTGTGTTCTTGTATTTTCACTACTCGAGTAGAAAAAAGAAGGGGTTTCTTGCGTGTTTAGATTTTTAAAAAAACGCCGTTTCTTGATATATACATAGAAAAATGTTGTGTTTTAGTCTTATAAAAAAACAAAATTTATTGAAAAATATTAAATCAATCTCTTGAATATCTAAAACTGTGAGATACAATAAAAGTAGTATAGAGAGGATTTTCATATGATAAAAGAACACAGAACATTTGATTATGTTTCTAGAATGGCTTTTGGTGTTTTGATTGCATTATTGGTGTTTGCGATTTTCACAAACTCTTTAATTATGCTTTCACCAACACTTAATAGCGCCGAAGTTGGCTTCCCTTCAAGCGGAACATTCGCCATGCTTTTCGACTATAGCGGAAACGTTGGTCATAGCATGAAAATGCTTGGTCAAGTACTTGCAAACATTGTTGCGTACTTATTCATGTTAGCAGCGGTTGTTATTGTTACATTATCGCTCGCGCTTATTCAACATAATAAAAGAATTAAAGTTAAATGCGCGGTTTTAGGAGCAGCTTTAGTTGTCCCAGCAGTCTTCGGATTTACTGGTGGAATTATTGACTTTTTTGCCCACGGATTTAGAGTATTAAATACTAATAAAGCTTTTGATACAGGCTTTATTATGGCAGGAGTGTTTGTTACACTCATCCTTGACGTTGCTTTCTTAGTGTTAGCAATCGTCTGCTTAGTCAAAGGTATTGGAACCGCTATTAGAATTAATAAAGGTGAACTTACCGAAGATGAGGAAGAAGCTAAGGAAGAAGAATCTGCTCAACCTGCTATCGATACAGAAGATCTCTTAAATAAGGTTAGAGAAATCGTTAAAGAAGAACTTAATAAACTCGATAGAATTGTTATTGCTAGAGAAGTAAGAACTGCTCCAAAGGCTGAACCTAAACCTGAACCAAAGCCAGAGCCAAAACCTGAACCAAAGGTTGAACCTAAACCAGAACCAGCTCCAGCACCAGTGGAAGATGAACAAAAGAAACTCTCAATTCAAAGAATTCCATTCGCTGATAAGATTGTTAAGGCTGATAAAGATTTACAAGAAAAATATAATGAACTTAAATCTGAATTCTTAGCTTATGGTGCTTCAAGTAGAGTCTCTGTTGGTGGTGATACATTCCGCTTACACCGTAAAGCATATGTTAAAATTACTATCGTTGGTAAGATGCTAAAAGTCTACTACGCTCTTAATCCAAAAGACTTTGCTGATTCAACTTATCCAATCGTTGATGCAAGTGAAAAAGTTGCATACGAAGAAGTACCAGCGTTACTTAAAGTCAAATCTAACTTGTCAGTTAAACGTGCTAAAGAATTAGCAGAACAAGCATTTGCTAAAGATGGAATCACCAAAGAAGGTGAACCACAAGCACATAACTGGGTTAAAGATATTAGAGCTGAATTAAAAGCAAAACAATAATCTTTAAATCAATTTAAAAGGGAGTGCATTGGCATTCCCTTTTTTGTGCTTATAAATCGTAGAGGATTCTACCTAATCTCACATGAGTCGATCCTGCTTTGATAGCGGAGATATAATCATCACTCATACCCATAGAAAGATAAGGCAATTTGATATTGAATTTTTGTTCTAATTCATCTCTTAATTTAGCGAGTTTACTAAATTGTTGCTCTGTTTCCATAGACCCTTTTGTGGCCATCATCATTAGACCAACAAGGTGGACTTTTTTATTGTGAAGTAGTTTATTAACAAATTCATCAATCTCGTAATATGGAACTCCGTTTTTACTTTCCTCTAAGTTAATAGAAACTTCTATAAAGGTATCTAGTGGCGTCTCTCTTTCTTTTTCAATAATTTGAGCGAGTTCTAGACTGTCTAAGGAGTGGAGATAATCTATTTTATTTAAAATAGATTTTGCTTTGTTTCTTTGAAGGTGTCCAATAAAGTGCCACTTTATGTCTTTTAAGTCCTTTAATTCTTCATATTTTGTTAAAAATGATTGAACTCTATTCTCCCCAAAATCCTTTATGTTATGAGAATATAATTCCCTCATTGTATCCGAATCAACATATTTAGTAGCAGCTACTAAAGTGACGCTTTTAGGAAGGTTATTTATTATTGAATCAATGTTTTTTGAAAGCATACGCATCTATTATATACGGAATTTATTTTAAATATTGATTATTTCAAATATAATATGGAATATGGAAACTTTTAATAATACTGATTTACTTGAACCTTTACTATTGTATAAGGATCGCTTAAAGGACGCTTTTCACAATAACGCTGTAGAGTATTTTGCCCACCTTACAGAAAAAGGGCAAGTTAATGTTGAACTCAATCAAGATCACTGTAAAAAACATTACAAAGAATTAGAAATTGTTAATACCTTAAAGAAGAAAAGAGGTTTAAGAATCTTCTTTGCTGTAATGTCAATCATCTTAGCAGTTAGCGCAATTATCGCTGGCGTGATGTTCTTCCTCAATACTGCAACATTAGGTACTGGTGCTGCAATTGGTGGAGGCATCGGATTAGTTCTTGGTGGTGTTGCTTTCGTCATCCTTACCATTTTCTTATTTATGAAAATTTCTAAGTTAAAGAAAGAAATCGATGAACACCAGGCTAAAGCCGATAAGCACAAAGCCGATGCTTATGAAACAATGAAGAAGCTCAATGGTTTGTATGAATGGAATATGGCGGCTAACTTAATGAGCAAGACCACACCTCTTATTCAATTAGACCAAGTATTTGATCCTGCTAAATATGAATATTTACATGAGAAATATGGTTATTCTCACTACACAAAGCCAGATATTTCTTCTTTATATGTTCAATCTGGCTCAATCTTAGGCAACCCATTTGTTTTTGAAAAGAATTATTGTCAATCAATGAGAGACCATCGTTATGAAGGTCATCTTACAATTCAATATTGGGTCACAGTGAGTGATGGCAAAGGTGGAACACGTCGTGAATTAAGAACTCAAACCTTAACCGCGTACTATACCGCACCTGAACCATATTATTATTTAGATACTTGGTTTATCTATGGTAATGACGCTGCTCCAAAACTTTCATTCTCACGTTATCCAACTGACATCAATAACATGAATGAAAAGCAAATTGAAAAATATGTTAAGAGCTTTGATAAAAAGTTAGATGAAGAAGTCAAAAAAGACCTCATGAAAGGCGATGGCTCATTCATGAGACTTGATAATGAAGAATTTGAAGCATTATTTAATGCTTTAGATAGAGATAACGAAGTTGAATATCGTTTATTATTCACACCTTTAGGTCAAAAGAACATGATCAAACTTCTCAAAGGTAAAGATGTTGGATTTGGTGACGATTTCATCTTCAAAAAGAGAAAGACTCTTAACTATATTAAATCAGGTCATATGCAAGGCTCTGATTCCTTAGATAAGAATCCAGATAGCTTTATCCATTTCGATTATAAAGTGGCAAAGAAACTCTTTATTGATTATGCGGATAAATATCTCAAAGATGTCTACTTTGATTTAGCACCTGTTATTTCCATCCCAATCTATCAACAACACAAATCATTAGATTACATTTATGGAAAGAGCTTCTCACGTAAAACTACAAACGCGGAAGTTGAAAGTGCTGCTAACTCACACGATATTAATTTATTTAAACATCCAGCAACATATTCTCAAGGTGTTATCTTAAAGAGCACCTTTGAAAAAGAAGAGGAGAATAGTGATGTTTGTACAATCACCGCTTATTCCTTCTCTGGAACTGAAAGAATTGCTTATGTCCCAACAATGGGTGGAGATGGACATATGCATAACGTTCCAGTTCACTGGATCGAATACAATCCAATCTCTAAGACAACCCCATTTGTCGTTAGTGATACTCAAAGCGATAAGAGCCAATACAATGATGATTGCTCAAACGGCAAATATAATGGTCTTATTAACAGATTTGGTAATAGTAGTGCTATACTATTCAAGAAGAGACTTATGTCCTTCATTCCAAAAAACAAATAGCACATTTAAATAGACATAAATAAGGAGGAAAAATATTTATGGCAAATGAACTCGATGAATTAAATGGTCCAGTTCTCCAAGAAGGCAAAGACGTTAACGTTATTGCAAAGCAAATTCCTGTTACTGTTGGAACCGGCAGTAAGGTTTTCGAAGTAGTCTTATGGATTCTTCCACTCCCAATCATCAGTGGACTTATCTGGCTTTACAAGAAAAGAAAAGCTGCTGACTATTTAGCAAAACTTCAACAAAAGATCCAACACGACGCTTCCCAAACCGATAACTACTTAGAACAAAGAGTTATGATTCTCCAAAACGCTGCTAAATTATTAGACAAAGCAGTCGCTTTAGATAAGGAAACATTTGTCGAAGTTGCTAAAGCAAGAGGCAATGGTGATTTAAATGGACAAGCTGCTGAAATTGAAAACATCAATAAAGCAATTAACATTGCAATCGAAGCATACCCAGATTTAAAAGCACATGGTGAAATTGCTGACGCAATGCAACAAAACTCCTACTTACAAAAAGAAATTACCGCTGCTAGAGAACAATACAACGACACAGTTGCTCAATGGAATAGAGAAATCCAAGAGTGGCCAACAAAGAGAATTGTTGCTGCTAAGATGGGTTACACAACTCGTGTTCCATTCATCACAAGTAGTGAAATCAAAGCTGCTGCTCGTGGTACATTCTTCTAATCAAGAATTTATCAGGTGGTATTGAAATTGGCTGTTATTTAACAGCCTTTTTTAATATAATAACTATATATGGCAACTCCATTAGCAGAATTATTAAGACCAGAACGTATTGAAGATATGGTGGGGCAAGAGCACCTCTTTAAAAAGGGCTCTATGTTTCAAAAAACAATCTCAAGAAACCTTATCCCAAATATGATCTTTTATGGTCCTCCAGGAGTTGGAAAAACAACAGTTGCTAATATCATCGCTAAAAACACCGAGATGCTACTTTGTAAATTAAATGGCACAACTGCATCTTTAGATGATATTAAGAAAGTAATAGAAGACTCTAAAAGCGTTTTTGCTTCTAAAGGAGTTCTCTTATATTTGGATGAAATTCAATATTTCAATAAGAAGCAACAACAATCATTATTAGAGTTTGTTGAAAAAGGATTAATTACTTTAATCGCTTCAACAACCGAAAACCCATATTTTTATATCTATCCTGCTTTAATTAGTAGATGTTCAGTTTTTGAATTCAAATCAATTAGTAGTGATGATATTAAAAAGGGGTTAAAAAGAATCACTAATCTCAAAGAGATTAAAATTGAAGATAAAGCTTTAGATATGCTTGCCGTCTCTTCTAATGGAGATATGAGAAAAGCAATCAACAATTTAGAATTCGCTTATAACGCGGTTGGCGATAAGAGAATAACTTTAGCCAATGTTAACGAAGTTGTTGATAAAGCACATATGAATTACGATCGTAGTGAAGACCGTCACTTCGATCATTTAAGTGCCTTAATGAAATCACTTAGAGGTAGTGATCCAGACGCAGCAATATTCTATCTTGCTAAGATGTTAGAAGCAGGAGATATTATCGCAGTTTGCCGTCGTTTATTATGCTCAGTAAACGAGGATGTTGGACTTGCATATCCTAACCTCATTCCAATAGTTAAGTCTTGCGTTGATAGCGCGCTTCAACTTGGAATGCCAGAAGCAAAATTACCATTAAGTAATGCAGTTATTTTAATTGCAACAGCGCCAAAAAGTAATTCAGCCTATATGGCATACGCTAGAGCAAGTGAAGATATTGCTTTAGGAAAGGGAATATCTATTCCACGTCATTTACAAAACACTCATTTTGATGGAAAAGATGACTTAGAAAAAGGTCAAAATTATAAATATCCTCACGACTTTAAAAATCATTATGTTGAGCAACAATATCTTCCAGATGATGTTAAAGATAGAAAATATTATGTCTATGGTTCTAATAAATTAGAACAAGCAAATAAAGAATATTGGGATAAGATAAAAAAGAAATAATATGGATAGTTTAAAAACTTTACTTGATCAAAAGAAATACGACTTAGTGCTTAAACTTACAGAATCTAGCACTTCAACTAATGATCTTTTTTATCGTATTTCAGCTTTTATATATCTAGGAAAATATGAAGAAGCTTTATATGTCATTCAAGATAATCAAAAAGCTTTAGAGAGCAATTTAGTGAGTTTAATTAACGCTCACATCAATCTACTTTGTGTTTTAGGAAGATTTGATCAAGCTAGAGCAACATTAGATTATTATGCTAACCTACCTTATCAAAACCAAGTAGTAGAAGAAACTCTCAGAAAAATGCCTGAAGTTATCGAACTTGAAGAAAAGAAACAAACAACTTTAAGATTCTACGATGATGAACAAATTGAGAACTATTTAAAAAGCGACAAACTTGAAGATGTTTTAATTGGTTTAGACACAGTGAGAAATCGAGATGTTCTTAGCTTCTTACCTTTATTACAAAATTTACTAGTGAATCATCCTCGTCAAATGATTCGTTCTTATACTTTAATGCTTCTTGTTCAAAAAGAAGTCGACCGTGAACTAAAAATGAAAAGTGTTAATGAGATAATTGAAGTTAATCCAAAACACTTAAATCCTCCATTTACAAGTGTAGTCTTCAATGAAACGATTCGATTAATCGGTTCTGAATTTAAAGATCCTTCATTATCACAAAACGCTACTCAATTATTTTCTGAATATGAGATGTATCTATATCCTAGAAGTCTAAAAGATGCACCTAAGAATTTATGTGCAGCTTTCTATATCATTTCTCGAAAATATGCAAACTCACCTCTTCCTAACATTAAAGAATATTATGATGCGATGGAACTAAATGAAAATGAGATAAATGCTTTAATTGATAAAATAGAGAAAATTCTTAAAGACGTTTAATCAAAATAGTGACTATGTCGCTATTTTTTATTTATAAATCAATTATTTTAACTGAATAGAGTATTTCATTTGCCTTAAATTATAATTTAATTTATAATTTTTCTCGCATGTATACATTATAGAAGGAGATATCTCATGAAAATTACATTTAAAGAATTAGAAGCATGTCATACAGAAGCTACTGTCGTCTTTGACGAAGCTAGCTGGAAATCTGCTCAAGAAGCAACATTCAAAAAACTTGCTAAAAACGTCCAAGTTGATGGCTTTAGAAAAGGCAATGCTCCAGAAGCATTAGTTAGAAAGCACATTGACCAAGGCAGATTACTTGAAGATGCTGTTAATTCATTATTACCAGATGCTTATAAAGAAGCATTAAAGCAAGGTAAACTTGAACCATTCTCTCAACCAAAAGTTGAAATCACAAAGATTAGTGACACAAACCTCGAAGTCAAATTTGTTATTGTTACCGCACCAAAAGTGGAACTCGGACAATACAAAGGCTTAGAACTTGGTAAAAAAGAAGCCAAAGTCACCGCTAAAGAAGTTACAGATGCTCTTGAAGATTTAAGAAAACAAAACGCTTCCTTAATCTTAAAAGATGGCGCTGCTGAAAAAGGTGATACAGTTGTCTTAGATTTCGTTGGTAGTGTTGATGGTGTCGCATTTGAAGGTGGCACAGCCCAAAACTATGAACTCGAACTCGGAAGTGGTTCTTTCATTCCAGGATTTGAAGATCAATTAATCGGAATCAAAGCTGAAGAACACCGTGACATTAATGTCACCTTCCCAGAACAATACACAAAAGAATTAGCAGGCAAAAAAGCAGTCTTTGCTTGTGATGTTCACGAAGTGAAAACAAGAAAATTACCAGAATTAAACGATGAATTCGTTAAAGATTTAGCCTTAGAAGGTATTGAGACTCTTGAAGCCTTAAAGGAAAGCAAAAAGAAAGAAATCTTAGCAAATAAAGAAGTCTCCGCAAAAAGAGAATACTTAGAAAAACTCTATGCTGAAATCGCTAAGAGCAGCAAAATCCTCATCCCACAAGAAATGATTGATGATCAAGCTCAATCCATGAAGAAAGACATGGAAAATAGAATGCAACAATCCGGTTTAACTCTCGAACAATATTTACAATTCGTTGGTCAAACAATGGAACAATTCGATAACAAGCTCAAAGAAGATGCAAAGAAAGATATCACCAACTACTTCATCTTAGAAAAAGTTGGCGAAATCGAAAAACTCGAATTAACTGATGCCGATATCGAAGCTGAATATGCTAAACTCGCAGAACAATACAAGATGAAAGTTGAAGATGTTAAGAAAGCATTATCTGCTCAACTTGATCAATTCAAACACAATCTTCGTATGACAAGAGTCGAAGAACATTTATTAAACTTAAATAAATAATTTATTTATAAGGAGGTAAGCTTATGGCGTCAAATCCATCATCCTTAACCTTGCCACTTCTTATTACTAAAGGATTAATCCTCTTTCCTAAAAATCAAAGATTGATTGATGCAGGAAGAGATTTTTCCATTAACGCGATTAGAGTTAGTAAAGATAAAGCCGATAACTTAATCTTAATTACTTCTCAAATCGATAGTGATGTAGAAAACCCAACTGAACAAGACGTGTTCAAGATTGGTGTTCTTGCAAGAGTAATGTCTATCTCTGAGAGAGATAAAAGAATTAGAACACGCGTTGAAGTAATCGATAGAGTGGAATTATCTGATATCAAACTTGATGAAGAAGATAAGTGCTTTGTTGCTAATGGAACTCTACTCAACCCAATTGAAGTAGACGAAAAAAGCTCTGAAGCAGTTGTCTCCGCAATCAACCATGAATTAGAAAAATATCCAACGATTATTTCTCGTCTTCCAAAAAACATTATCCAATTATGCTCTGACAATCGCGCAGCATTAGAACTATGCTATGCAATGGCAGGTCATTTTGAAGCATCGATTGACACAAAACAAAAATTACTTGAAACAAATGACTTTATCTATTTAGCTGAAACAGTCACTGGTTTTATCAGTGGAGAAAACACTAAAGATGAAATCGAAAAGAATATCTCTGACACCATTAGAGAATCTGCTGAGAAATCTCAAAAAGAGTATTTCTTAAGAGAAAAACTCAAAGCTATTAAAAAAGAACTTGGTGAAGATGTCGGAGGAAATAACGATCCAGACCAAATTTTAGCAAAACTTGATAAATTCCCTTATCCAGATAATATCAAGGCTAAAGTTAAGGCTGAGATTAAGAAATATGAAATGATGCCACAAGGCTCTTTAGAAGCTGCCTTAATCCTTTCATATTTAGATGTCATTATGTCCATTCCATGGTGGCAAAAAACTGAAGACAATGATGACCTCAAAAATGTCGAAGACATTTTAAATGAAGACCATTATGGTTTAGACAATCCAAAGAAGAGAATTGTCGAATATTTAGCAGTTAAGAAATTAACTGGTAATTTAAAGAGCCCAATTCTTTGTTTCTATGGTCCACCAGGAACAGGTAAAACTTCTTTAGGCAAATCCATCGCTAGAGCGTTAGGAAGAAAATTCTTTAAATGCTCTTTAGGCGGTATTTCTGATGAAGCTGAAATCCGTGGACATAGAAGAACATATGTTGGTTCTCTTCCAGGAAGAATTATTCAAGGCATGAGAAAAGCAGGAGTGAGTAACCCTGTCTTCCTTCTCGACGAAGTCGATAAACTTGCTTCTTCTTATAAAGGAGACCCAGCAAGCGCACTTTTAGAAGTCTTAGACCCTGAACAAAACTTCATGTTTAACGATAATTATGTCGAAGAACCATATGATTTAAGCGATGTCTTATTCATTTGCACCGCAAACTATTTAGAGAATATTCCAGGACCTCTTAGAGATCGTCTTGAATTAATTCAATTAAATAGCTATACAGAAATTGAAAAGAAGCATATCGCTTTTGAGCACTTAATCAAAAAGCAAATTGAGATTAATGGCTTAAAAGAAGAAAATGTTACTTTCACTGAAAGCGCGATTGAATACATTTTACATTACTACACCCGTGAAGCTGGTGTCCGTGACTTAGAAAGAAAGATTGCTTCATGCTTAAGAAAAGTCGCTGTTGCTATCGTCAAAGATCCTTCTATTACACACATTGAGATTGACGATAAGAAGGTTAGAGAATACTTAGGCATTGAAATATTCGATTACTCTAAAAAGGAAAAAGCAAAACAAGTCGGAGTTATCACTGGCTTAGCTTATACCGAATATGGTGGAGACATTCTCCCAATCGAAGTTACTTATTTTAAAGGCAAAGGTGGACTTATCTTAACTGGCAAACTTGGTGATGTCATGAAAGAGAGTGCAACTATTGCTCTTGACTATGTCAAGGCAAACGCCAAAAAGTATAAGATTGATCCAAATTTATTCTTAGAAAACGATATTCACGTTCACGTTCCAGAAGGAGCTGTTCCTAAAGATGGCCCATCTGCTGGAGTAGCGATGACTTTAGCCATTATTTCTGCCTTAAGTAAAGAGGCTGTATCTCCAGATATCGCCCTTACTGGTGAAGTTACTTTAAGAGGCAATGCTCTACCTATTGGTGGGTTAAGAGAGAAGTCTTTAGCAGCTACTAGAAGTGGTATCAAAGAAATCATCGTTCCTAAAGATAATAAAAAGGATGTAGAAGAGCTTCCAAAAGAAGTTAAAAAAGCACTCAAGATTCACTATATGAGTAATGTTGATGATGCTTATAAAATTGTATTTGGGGAATTAAATGATTAATTTCAGTAATACCAATTTCGTTAAAAGCGCACCAAGCTTAAAAGATGCACCTCAAGGACAATTTCCTGAGGTTTTACTCGTTGGTCGTTCTAACGTTGGTAAATCTTCGTTAATCAACGCTTTATGTAATAAAAAAGCGCTCGCCTTTACTTCTTCTAAGCCAGGGCATACGCGCCTATTAAATTATTATAATGTAGACGATAAACTCTACTTAGTAGACGCTCCAGGATATGGATATGCTAAAGGCGGCTTTGATCTTGATAAGTTATTTGGAGAAATGATGGAAGATTATTTCTCTCATGCAACTCGACTCAAAGTAGTGCTAGTTTTATTAGATTCTCGTAGAGAATTAAATGAAGATGATATTGAAATTATTGATTATCTTAAAGATAACAAATTCAATTATCGATTAGTGTTCACCAAAGTTGATAAAATCAACCAAAGTGAAAAGCACAAGCTCAACCAAAACATCAAATCTCATGGAGTAAGTTTAGAAGATGTAATTTATGTCTCAACTTTAATGCCAAGAACATTCGATGTCTTAAGAGCAGAATTAAGCAAATAGAATTTAGAAGGAACAATCAAGAAATTGTTCCTTTCTTTTTATTTAAATGATATATTTCTCTATTAGAGGTTATTTATGAAAAAGGGTTTATTATTTATATCTTTATTAGCAACATTAGGACTCGCAAGTTGTAACACCAATAATGGTGAGCAAGGCGGAGGAAACACCAACACTTTTGTAAATGGAACATACGATGTTTCTATGGACAAAATGGGATTTACAAACGAAGGAGAAGTAACTGATTGTTCCGCATACGGAATTGAAATTTCTTTTGATAAAGGAACTAACTCAAGCAATTCGCCAAAATATTATGACACTGACTCTACAGGCGCCTCTGTTAGACTATATACAGGCAATACAATGACTGTTAAAGCCAAGTACATTACAAAAATTGAATTAGAGTTTTCTGCTACTACTAGCAAAGCTCAAGGAACATTCACTGTTGATCAAGGAACACTTGATGAATCCGCTGGATTTGAAGCATCAACTTGGACAGGAGAAGCAGATGAAATAACATTCACTGTTGCAACAAAGCAAAGAAGAGTTGTTTCAATGTCAATTACCTGTATAGGTAATCCAAATGCAGTTCCAGGTGGCAATGATAGTTCAAAATACACACCAAAAAGCGTAATTCAAGATATCATTAATACTATCTATGAAGACCCAAGTGCTGTTACTCCAGGAACTGATGATGGAGCGTATTACACAGTTGTCTCTTGGGGAACAAGCGCAGAATATACGCTTGAAAGCGCAGTTGTTGAAGCTGAAACATTTTTACCAGATTATCTTGTAGTTCTTTTCCCAGGAGAAGCCTTCAAATGGGAAGAAGATAATTCTGATGGATATGGCGTTACATATATCACAGACGATGAAACAGTATGTTTAGATATTGGCAGTTGGGTTGAATCCAACGAAATTGTTCTTCAATTTGTAACATACGAATACACTGGTGAATAATTAACTTATTAATAACCGAGGAAGGCGAATTGTCCTTCCTTTTTTATTTATATAATTTACAAAAGTAATTATTCTTAATATAATTATCACGTTCAATGAACTAGAGGAGTAGTGTAGAGACTACTTATAGAGAGTTAGGGATGGTGGAAGCC
>CAMOSZ010000011.1:0-7600 GCA_946625285.1 uncultured Caryophanales bacterium
GCTGGAGTGGCAATTGCGATTGAAGGTGGAAGTGGTATTCCAGACACTGTCTCTATTGATATCAATAGTTCAAGTAATAATAATCAAAACGTTAAAGATAATATCGATTATCAAACCATCGAAAGCATGATAGTTGAAGAAGAAGCTATTTCTTCAATATGCGAAATTAAGTTCTATCAAGAAGTTGAAGGACAAACTGTAGAAGTTTCCTTAAGTGACATCGAAGAAGGATTAACTTTAGTTATTAAGTTAGATGTCCCAACTGATGTTGATGATTCTAATTTCAAAATTGTTTTACTTGATGAAGATAATAATCTAATCGAAATGAGTTATGACTACGATCTTGATACTAGAGTAGCAACAATATTCACAGACAAAGTTGGAACTTTTGCAATAATCACTCCAAGTAGTGAACCAACTGTTGCAAAAGAAGGAATCGATTGGGCAATTATTCTTGCTTTAGGTTCTGTTATTGCTATCGGTGGAGTTGGATATTTATCAATTAAAAATAAAAAGAATAAAGAAGATTAAAACATTTTTAAATGTTAAAAATACAAATAAGTGGAGGTTACTTATATGGATATGGAAAAGAAAGAAAAATTTAACAAAATATTAGGACTAGTTCTTAAGATTACTGGCATCGTTATCGCTATTGTGTACTTTGTATTCTTAATTATTGGAAAGTACATTTTTAAGCCAACGAACGAATTTTGGTACAGCCTTAATATCTTCTCAGGAGCCGGTTCTCCTAACCAATGGGTAAGAGTTATTAGCTATGCTATTTTCGTCTTTACTCTTAGTTGGATTGCCCGTTTCTTACTAAAACAATTGAATAAGATTCTTATCAAAGGCAATGCGATTATTGATTTACTTTGTAGCTTAATTAAATACGTTTCAGTAATCGTCCTATTATTCTTTATCTTAAAGGCCTTTGGAGTTGACACAACCGCAATCGTTACAGGATTAAGTATCGTCACCTTGATTATAGGTTTAGCCTTACAACCATTATTACAAGATGTTATTGCTGGCTTGTTTATCGTTTTTGAACATGTCTTTGAAGTTGGTGACATCGTTGTCATTGGTGGCTTTAGAGGCACTGTTAAAGAAATTGGTATTAGAACCACAAGAATTGAGGACGCTGGTGGGAACACCAAAGTTATTAATAACTCCGAATTAAGAGCGTTAGTAAATATGTCTGATCAATTATCTATCGCTGCTATTGATATCGGAATTGAATATGGTGAATCACTTGAAAGAGTGGAAGCTATCTTAAAAGAACATCTTGATGAAGTTAAAGAATCAATTCCAGAAATTGTTGAAGGACCATTCTACAAAGGCGTTTCTGAACTCGCTGATTCTTCTGTTAATTTGAAGTTTGTTGCTAAATGTAAAGAAGGCTCCAAATATCAAGTTGAAAGAGATATGAACCGTCAATTCAAGTTATTATTTGATAAATACAATGTTAATATCCCATTCCCACAAGTTGTGGTTAATAAGCCAACTACTTTTGAGAATGCATCCGCTAAAGAAATCGAAAAGTCTCAAGAATTTGTTAAAGAACAAAAAGATTTATCGTCACACATCCGTGATGAAGTTGAAAACATTAAATAGTGAATGAAAATGAAAAAAGATGAATTAAACAATCTTAATATTAATAACTCTGATGGTCACTATAATGCGAAAGAAAACCCTTTAAATGATATTAAAGAGGTCAATAAAGTTCCTGAAATAGAGAAATCAGAAAAAGAAGTTTTTCAAACTTCCGAAGAAAATAAAAACGAGGAAGATAGTGGAAATCCTTCTCTAGAAAACTCTAATCAGTCTAATAACGACACCTCAAGTAGCTCTAGTACCGCTGGTGCAACTAGTTCTTCTGCTGCTATTGGAGCGGTTGGAGGAGTAGTAGGAGTTGCTGCTATTTCTACAGTTTTAGTTTTAGGCGTTATTAAATTACCTGTTATTCCAGCAGTGGATGTTAGTCTTATTTCCGCTAGTGCAACTTCATTAGCATTTGCATTAAGCACAAATATTGAGAATCATTCCAATTTAATTATCTCTCTAAAAGGAGAAAATTACTTAGTAAGCACTCCATTCCAAGAATATGTTAAATTCTTAGATTTAAGACAAAACAATGTTTATACCTTATCAGTGTACGAGAATGAAACATCACGTTATTCATCTATTTTCTACACCAACGAAAAAGAAGATATTAATAACGTTACTATTAAGGTAACAAGTTACATCGATGATAAATTACTTTTCTATTTCGAAGATTCTCTCCCAGGAGAAAAAGTTTATACAGTCAATGTCAAAGACAAATCTGGCAAGGCTATTTTCACTGATGAGACCCAAACTCCTAGAGACTATGAAATCGATAATTTCAAAGATGACGTTGCAATATTTGTTTCTGTTAATGGAACTATAACCGCTGGAGTTCAAGTCTTTAAACCTTTATATGACTACGAAAACATAAATTGGGTTTGGGGAGATTATGGAGAAACTGTTACCGCAATTATCCCATCTACAAACGGAACTAACGATTACTATGTAAGAGATATCCGTAACTTTGAAATCGATAGAAAAGAAGCAACTTGCACTGAAGATGGATATTCTATTAGACAAGCAGCCTTTATCGGTCCAGATAAAAACCGTTATGAAGATCAAAGAGAATTCACTCTTCCTGCAAAGGGACATATTTTTGGTGATCTAACTTATGTATGGTCAGAAGATTATAAAACATGTCACGCTCATGGAACTTGTACGGATTGTGAAATTTCCATTAGTGAAAACGTCACTTGTGAAGTAGAAAATATCGTGACTGAAACAGGACTTTCGTACACAAAATATACAGCACCATTCCAAAATGAAAACTTCTCAACAAGATATCATTTTGAAGATTTGACTTATGGCAGTTATCCTCAAAGCAAGGTAACAGATACTAGCCTTATTCAATCTCTTAATAGTCAATATGGAGACCCAATGACTCAAAGTGGAAGTTGGTCTACATATGACTACTATGCTTCAAGTACATCAAATCAATATATGTTCTATGTTGATGTTGATATTAATAGTGATAATCAACTTGATTATCGAGGAGTGTATTTTACTAGCTACCGCCCAATTAATGCAGAAGATGCTTTAGGAAATAGTTCTTATCAATACGATAACGGATATCAAACAAACACTACCTATTGGTTTGAATATGAACCTATTAAATGGAATGTATTAGATCATTATGATGGAAGTTTGTTTATCACTTCTGAAATCATCCTTGATAGTCAATCCCATTATCACCAAAACAAAGACATAGAATTTATCCATAATGGTGGAACAGGCTACGCGAATAATTATGAATTATCTGATATTAGAGCGTGGCTTAATAACGAATTCTATAATTCCGCTTTGCCTAGTAGTAAAAATGATGTCGTTAAATTAACCACAGTTGATAATTCTATTGACTCTACATTAGATAACACTAATGAATATACTTGTAATGATACTGAAGATAAAATCTTCCTGTTATCAAGAAGTGAAATAAAAGAACATCTTTCTACAAGCCAATCAACTGTAAGTGGTACTGACTACGCTAAGTGTCAAGGATTATATGTCGCATTACAAAACGATAAAGCATTTTGGAGTTTACGTACTCCTTATCCAAATGCCGCATATGAAATTAGATATGTCACTAATAACGGAAGCATTAGCTACGATTCAATTAGTAAAACATCATTAGGTGTTAGACCAGCGTGCTGGATTAACATTGATTAATTCAAAAAAAATTAAAAAAAGTCGATTTCAACAATCGACTTTTTGATTTCGAATTAAGATTAGATTATTTCTTTTCTTCGAGAATTTCAGCACGGCGTGCTTTGCATAATTTTGCGAGTTCTGCTAATGCTTTACGAGCTCTACCAGCAGCAGCCTTGTTGCCCTTTTCGACGAATTTTTCATTTTCTGTCACGAATGTTTCGTAAGCTTGTTGAATTTGTTCAAGTGTTGACATTATTTCTATATTCCACCTCGAGTATTATCTACTAGAAGTGGTCCTTTCTACTTTTCATTAAAACAAAAATAAGAAAAAAAGAAAACCCTTTTTTGAACCGAGAAAAGGGTCGTTATGTTGTATGAGTTTATTCAAAGAGATATTTTCTTTCTCTTCGGCGAGGAAATTTCTTAATTTTAGGATAGCCGCTAAAAGAGAATAAACCTCGAGGGACAATAAAATCTCCATTATTTGTTTTTTGACTTGCTCCTAAAACTAGAGTTAAAGAAGCAATCTTTGGTGAATGGAAGAATAGTTTCATAAATGTTTTGCCTAGCCATCTAATTGGTTTAGGGAAATGACGAATGATTTCGGTAGAAGTTATACCAGGTTCGGTTAGGACATATTCAATATTTGGATAAGCGTTTTCTTTATATAACTTATAGAAATATGATTCGATATATATCTTAGATATATTGTATTGCTTAAAGGTTTTGAAGTTCGCATTAAGTAAATCAACTTTCTTTCTTATAGAGAACCCTCCAACCACAGATCCTTGAATAACAAATCTTAAGCGGCGAGTAATCTTGCTAGAAAGATAATCGATAAATCTTTTGACTCCGATATAGTTAACTCCAATGGCTAAAGGATAACCATCTTTAGTTTTTCCTTCTCCTTGGAGTATACCAGCGTTAAGAATAACTGTATCAACTTCAGGATATGAATTAATCAATTCATCAATTGCCTTTTCTATAGACTCTATTGATGATTGGTCGTATTTAATTACTCCAATGTCTTTATCTTTATAGATATTCCTTATCTCTTGAGCTTTTTCGATATTTCTAGCAAGTAAAATTACTTTCGCATTTTTCTTAATGAGGTGGTGGCAAGTTTCTAGACCAATTCCACTTGTTGGACCAGTTAAGGCAATTACTCTTCCAGATAAGTCTTCAATGTTTTCTAAATATTTCTCTAATTTCATCTTTACTATTGTAATCATAGACAATAAAAAAGTCCTGTATTTGTTGTAATAAAGAAGGTGTAATGAAATAATATATTTAGCAATAAGTAAAACTTATAAGGAGATATTAATATGCCACCATATGCAATTGTCCTAGTCGTTCTTGGCGCGATTATTTTACTTGTTTTCCTCTGTTCAATTCGCGTTGTTCCTCAAGCACATGAATACATCGTTGAATTTTTAGGAAAATATCGCCGCACCCTTGTAGCGGGACCACACATTCTTGTTCCATTTATGGAAAGAGTTTCAAAGAGAATCACTCTTATGGAGCAAATCTTAGATGCCCCACCTCAACCTGTTATTACTCGTGATAACGTTACCATGCAAATTGATAGTGTTGTCTATTTTAGAGTATTTGATTCTAAGCTTTATGCTTATGGCGCGGTTAATCCTGTAAGCGCTTTAGAAAATCTTACCGCAACGACTTTAAGAAATATCGTTGGTGAATTAGATTTAGATGGTACCTTAACTAGTAGAGATGTTATTAACGCAAAAATGACTTCTATTATTGATAAAGCCACCGATGAATGGGGCATTAGAGTTACTAGAGTCGAACTCAAAAACATCATTCCACCAAAAGAAATCCGTGATGCGATGGAAAAACAAATGAAAGCAGAACGTGATCGTCGTGAAACTTTATTACAAGCTGAAGGCCATAAGGCTGCTGCTGTTACTAGAGCGCAAGGTGATAAAGAAGCTGCTATTTTACAAGCTGAAGGTGAAAGAGACGCTCGTATTGCTCGTGCTGAAGGTGAGGCTAAAGAAATCTATCTTAAAAAGAAAGCTGAAGCTGATGGATATAAAGCTTTAATTGAAGCGGGTATCACTCCAGAAGTACTTGAATTAAAGAGGTATGAAACTTTAGCGAAAGTCGCTGATGGACAAGCTAGTAAAGTAATTATTCCAACCGACGTTGTTGAATCAACAAATAAAAACATTCTCTTTTCCGAAACAACCGGTTTAGGAGAAGTTACTAAACAAGGAACTCATCCAGTAAAGGAGCCAAAAGAAGATCCATGCTGCGAAAGATTCGAAAAGAAATAAAATAACATTAAGAGGCTTTGCCTCTTTTTGTGTGCCTTTTTTCTTGAAAAATGGAAACGGGAGAAATAGGATATAAATATGAAACTAATAGATGTTAGAAAAATTCATCAAGGAAAATTCTTATCTTATTATGTTGCTAGTTATATTAATAAAGATGGCGATTTAAAAGAATATGAATTTATCTCTAGAAAGAAAAATGTCACTAACGATAATTTTGGCCAAGTGGTGGTTGAAGGTGTCGGTTTAGTGCCGCTAAGCGAAGATCATCAAAAAATCTTATTACAAAAAGAATTTAGACTAGCCACTAATAGAGATGTTTATAACTTCCCTGCTGGACTAATCGATAAAGGAGAAACTCCTCAAGAGGCAGCAAAAAGAGAACTCAAAGAAGAAACTGGATTAGATTTGATAGAAATAATTGAAACTTTATCTCCTTCTTATGCTTCTCAAGGAACAAGTGATGAATTGATGCAAATAGTGGTGTGTACTTGTAAAGGCGAGATTAAAGAATCTTGCTATGTGGATGAAGAGATCGCCGCAAGATGGTACACCAAAGAAGATATTAAAGAATTATTAAAACAAAATGCATTTATGTCTGTGAGAACTCAAATGTTCTTGTGGCAGTGGTGCAATTCAGAAAAAGTTGCCTAATATATGGCAATTTTTTTATGCATTCATATTCATTATTAACAATATTTTTGTTTCTTAAAAAGTTGGACTATTAGAATACATTTTCGAGAATTTTTCAAACTTTTACTTATGTAACAAAGATAATTGTTGCAATACTAGTCGATAAATTTCTATAATAATTGTGCATAACAAGAACGAATAGGAAGTCCCAAACCTATAGACGACAAAGTGATGCAATTAAACTAAGCTATCATCCATTCAATTTAAAATGTACGACAATTGAATGATTTTTGTCGTTTATAAGGAGAAATAAATAATTATGAAAAAAACAAAGATTATTGTTCCTGCATTAGGCATTATCGCATTTGCTACTGCCGCTTCAATTACAGGAACCATCGCATGGTTTACCGCCAATAACGCTGTTTCAGTCAGTGGTATGCAATTTAAAACACAAGTTGGTAATAACTTACTTATTGCTGATAATCAAACAGGAGCAACATTCACAGACTCTGTCTTTGCTACATCATTAACACAAACTAGAAGAGCTAAACTTGAACCAGTTTCATCTATTGATGGTGTTGGCTTTTATTACACAACAGTTGCTAACGATAATGGTTCTGCAAAAACAGCCTCCCCATTCTACGCTTATAGCGAAGGTGCTTCTTTAGCAGATACAGATGCAGATAAGACTGCACACGATGCTTCCTTTAACACTAGTTATGGCGTTGCTTCCCCAACTACTGGTTGGGCTGGAACAGTCCTTTATGGATATGTTGATTACACATTCTATCTCAAGGCATCTTTAGCCTCAACAGGCGATCGTATTATTATGAACGGATGCACAATGAAATATAACAATGCTGCTCTTGGAGCAAGCGATAAAGCTTGGAGAATTGGTGTTTTTGCTCATGAAGCATCAGCTA
>CAMOSZ010000012.1:0-3874 GCA_946625285.1 uncultured Caryophanales bacterium
AAGTTTTAATCATCACCACTGGGATATTAAGTAACTTAACGCATCTTCCTAAAGAAGAAGGAAGTGTAGTCGCAGTTCCATCAAAAGAATAACTAGCCTCTGGATACATCAAAATAGATGAACCTTTACCAACCGCGTATTTCATATCATTAAATAAATGATAATCAGTGACAAACTTCTTAGTTGGGATACAACCTAAATGTCTAAGTAACCATTTTTTACCGATAAATCCATCTTCGGTGCAAACGATATTAAATGGACGAGGATATAAAATAGTCGCAGCAATTTTTAAATCAATGAAACTAGAATGATTCATTAAGAACAAGGCTGGTTCTTTATGAGATAAATGTTCCATTCCATATTCTTTATGTTTAAAGTGAGTGGCCTTTAAATCCGCTCCACTGACAAGCTTAAGTAATGTTCTAAATAAAATAGAAGGTTTAAGTGGATTTAAATGCTTTTCACCTGGTAGAGCTAGAAACTTCTCTATAGAGATATCTGTAGTTTTAATTTTCATAATAGTTCTCCAAATACCTCTCCTACTGGACGATTGATTTCTAAAGTCACTCCGTTATTGATATCAAGATGATCTTTATTAATCACGACAATATATTTGCCTCTAAAATATCTAATTAGTCCACTTGCAGGATAGACACTTAAAGAAGTACCCGCAACGATAATTAGATCAGCAGTACTAATCGCATATAAAGCGTTATCAATGACGTCTCCATCAAGTGGTTCTTCATATAAAACAACATCTGGTTTAATTACTCCACCACACCTTTTACATGTAGGAACTCCACTAGAATCACTAATTGCGTCTAAATTATAGAACTCATGACAATCCATACAGTAGTTACGATGAATTGAGCCATGTAATTCAATAACGTTCTTAGAACCTGCTAACTGATGAAGGCCATCAATGTTTTGAGTAATAACTGTTAAATGTTTTCTTTTTTCTAACTCCGCTAAATATAAATGTGCCTTATTTGGTTTTGCGGTTTTATTAATCATAAATTCTCTATAGAAGTCATAGAAAGTTTTTGTGTGATTCATAAAATAGGTATGAGAAAGCATCACTTCATATGGGACTCCATATTTGGAGTGAAGCTTATATAATCCATCTTTACTTCTAAAGTCTTTAATCCCACTTTCAGTGGACACTCCTGCACCACCAAAAAAGACGATATTTTCGGATATATCAATGAGATGAGATAGTCTCTCAATTTCAATATTCATGACTTAATTTTAGAATAGATAAAAAAGAAAACAATAAATAATTATTGTCTCCTTGGTCTTTTATTACTAATGAGGTGTCCGTTAAGACAGCTGATATCTTTTCCTGCACCTTTAGAAATATAGAGATATTCATCAACCTTTCTCATCTCATCTTCAAATGAGAAATCTTTGATATTGGTTAATAAAACTCCTCCTAAAGAAATAGTGACAACATCTTTTGGAGATCCCTTAGGGGATTCTATCTTTAATTCTTTAACAGAATTTCTCGCTTTTTCTAAGTAACTAGCGGCCTCATCTGGATTATCTAATTCAAAGAATAATAAGAATTCTTCTCCTCCGTATCTAAAGAAGTCTAAGCCAGGAGAAACGAATGTTCTTCTAATGCTTTCGGTAATAAGTTTTAAGCAATAATCTCCACCTATGTGGGAGAATTGATCGTTATATTGTTTAAAGTTATCAATATCAAACAAGATGATAAGTAAATTAACTTCTTCATATTCCCATCTCTTCTCATTGTCTTTTAAGTATTTGGTTAAAGAATAACGGTTCTTACATTGAGTAAGAGAATCATAATACGCTTCATCGGTTAATCTTTCGTTATCTAAGATATCTTTATAGTGTTGACTCTCCGCGTAGAAAAGAAGAGAAATAACACAGTAACAGAATATTGGGTATAAAGTTCCTACAAGCGCATAGTAATAAAATACTTTCATCTCAAATACATAAGAACAATAAGTACATATTACAAAATATGAAACAACTAATGTGGCATTACATATTAAAGCATCAATCCAATACGCTGGTTGGATTAAGAATAGTAATGAGATGATAACAATCGAAGCGGAAATAGTCTCGGTTTGAGTAGAGATTTGCATATGAGCGTCAGAATAAATACCAAGAAGCATTTGAGCGCCTAATGCACAGAATAAAATAATCGCTGCTATTCTATTAAGAGTCGCGTTAACTCTTTCGTTCTTAATAAATAGAGTAGGAACAATTAAACCAAAAGTCATAATTGCCCCAAACATAGAAACAATCTGGGAAACAATAGAGGCTAATCCATAGACTTCTACTTGTTGGCCTCCTGTTTTATCACGCATGAAGAGCATGAGGAAAAAGGAAACAAGGAATATTAAAACTGCAGTAGCTAATCTAATAACCCCAAAATTAATAGTGATATTGTCTTTTATCTTACGAACATCTTGCCTTGTAAAATTCTTACTTTTAATAACAAAGTTAGGATATAAAAAGGTAAAGTGCTCCCTAAATAGATGTTTTCTTTTCATACGATCTTCTCTATATCTATGATACTGATTTTATTTAAATTTGTAATGAATGAATTTCAAATAACTGATTTATTGAGCATTTTTCATAATTATTTTTATTTACGGAAAAAAATGAAAAATGAAATAATATTTGTATAAGGAGAATTATTTGTCATGGCAAAAAAATTCCAAAAACTTTCAAGACTTGTTCAAGTCCTCTTACTTTTAATTCCTGTCGTTAACTTCTTCACCGAAGTCATCGTCCGTGTAAGTGCGTTACTTGAAAAACCAACCCTCAGAAACATCCTTGGTGTTGTCTTAGCAGTCATCACTGGTGGTTTCGTTGGATGGTTAGACATTATCTGGGTCTTGCTCTTCAAACACCTCTTCCTTTGCAAAGCATAAGGAACTATTGTTTAAGAAGAAACTAGAAGAAAGAATTCATCTTCTAGTTTTTTTATAAATAAAAAATCCCTAAGCATAACTGCCTAGGGATATTAGTTTGATATGTCTTATTATCCGTTAAGGATTTTAATAAGGACAGCGAGAATAAAGAAGATGATCGCCATCGCGAGAGTGAGATAAGAGATAACTTTTTCAGCACCTCTTTCTTTTGTTTTAACGAAAACGTTAAGACCACCACCTGTAATAGCACCAGAAGCACCTTCTGATTTACCGCCTTGTAATAAGCACAAAACGATAATGATAATGCTAGTTGCAAGTAATAACCAATCGTACCAAGCGAGCATGTTTTTTCTCCTTTCGCTGATGAATATTGTAATTAAAGTAAATCATTTAATCAATGATTATTTCTTTTGCCTATGAATTGAGTTCGGCCTTCATCTCTAAAATGATGTCTCTAAGTTCCGCTGCTCTTTCAAAGTCGAATTCTTTAGCAGCTTGCCTCATTTGTTTCTCTAATTCTTTTACTTTTGCGGTAATTTGAGTTCTTGTTCCATGTTTAGAAAGTTTAACCATCTCTGATATTTCATCATCAGAATTGTGGATTGGTGGTCGAATTTCTTTAATGATTGTTCTAGGAACAATTCCATTTTCTTCATTATATGCTTCTTGAACACTTCGACGACGATTAGTTTCATTAATCGCGTTTCTCATAGAGTCAGTCATATTGTCCGCATACATAATGACTTTACCACCCGCATTACGAGAGGCTCTACCGATAACTTGAATTAAGCTTCTTGTAGATCTTAAGAAGCCTTCTTTATCCGCGTCGAGAATTGCCACTAAAGAGACTTCAGGAATATCTAATCCTTCTCTTAGAAGATTAATACCCACTAAAACATCATATTTACCTTTTCTTAATTGATAGATAACTTCACTTCTTTCAAGAGTCTTAGTCTCATGATGGA
>CAMOSZ010000013.1:0-11047 GCA_946625285.1 uncultured Caryophanales bacterium
TGGCTAAAGCACATGAAATTGTAGCGATGTAATTAAGCATCAAAGTGAATAACGTTTCATTGGTGTTTAAGAATGCTTTAAAGATAGCAGGTATCACTGACCAGATAACTCCTGCTAACATTGCGCCTACGGCGCACATAATGAGAATAACTGCGTTAGGTGTTCCTGCTGGCATAAATTTAGCAATACCAGCGCTTACTAAACACCCCACTAAGATTTGTCCTTCAGCACCAATATTCCAGAATTTCATTTTGAAAGCAGGAATTAAGGCTAAAACTACCATCATAATGATGGAGAAAGTAACTAATAAGTTAATGATGGTTGTAATATCAGAAAAATCAAAACAACCTCTAAATAGTTCTTTATAGAAGGTTCCAAAGGAACCAGGTTTGATAATTGCGCATGTAATACCCGCTACTAAGAAGGCCACTAAAACCCCAATAATTCTAATAAGCCAATATTTCCATTTAGCGAGTCCCATTCTTTTTACTACGTAGACCGGGAACTTATGGGTTTTCTTTTTATTCATTGTCATTACTTTTTCCATATTTCCCTCCTAGTTTTCTATTCCCTTAGTCATTAATAATCCAACTTTTTCTTTTGGAGTGACTCGAGGATCAACAATTCCAGTTATACGACCATTTGATAAAATCAAAAGTCGATCACATAAATCTAACAAGACATCTAAATCTTCGCCGACAAAAATAATCGCGGTACCTGTTTTCTTTTGCTCATCAAGGAGTTTGTAAATCAAATACGAAGAGTTGATATCCAAACCTCTTACTGGGTAGGCCGCCATTAAGACTTTTGGTCGAGAAGAGATCTCTCTTCCGACTAAGATTTTTTGAATATTGCCGCCAGATAACTTACTTACTTGAGTGTGTAAATCTGGAGTTTTAATTTCTAACTCTTTAACTAATTTCTCCGCTAGGTCCTTAGGTTTTTCACGATGGAAAAAAGCACCCTTACCCTTGTTATAGGATTTGAGCATCATGTTATCGATGATATCCATATCACCCACTAATCCCATACCTAGTCTATCTTCAGGAACAAATGATAATTTGATACCTAAATTTCTAATTTCAATGGGTTTCTTGCCTTTTAAATCGATAACTTCGTTTTCATAGAAGATGATTTCGCCATCTTTAACAAGCTTAGATATCTCTCTATTTGTGAGTTTAGCCAAATCACATGGTTTTCCGTTTTTATAATGGAATTTATGTTGCTTATCAAGTTCTCTAATTTGCTTTATGTCTTTGTGATAGAAAGTGACTGGTTGATCTTTCTTTGGGTTATAGAAAGTAATCGTTCCAGATGTTTCTTTGTTTAGTCCTGCAATAGTTTCTAGTAACTCTTTTTGTCCGCTTCCAGAGATACCTGCAATACCAAGTATTTCGCTTCCATAGACATTGAATGAGATATCATTAATCACTTCTCTACCTTCAACATTTTTAGCGGAGAGATTTTTAATCTCTAATCGTAATCCAGTATTAGGAACATCACTTCTTTTGATGTTTAAATTGATTCTTTTACCCACCATTAGTTCAGCGAGTTTGTTTTCACTACACTTTTTAGTGTCTACAGTTTCAACATATTCACCTTTTCTTAAAACTGCGACACGGTCAGAGATTTCTAATACTTCGTTTAATTTATGAGTAATGATAATGATGGTTTTACCATCATTTTTCATATTCTTTATGATTTTGAATAAGTGTTTTGTTTCTTGAGGAGTAAGAACTGCAGTTGGTTCGTCTAATACTAATGTGTCTACTCCACGATAGAGAATCTTAATAATCTCTAAGGTTTGTTTTTCACTAACAGACATGTCATAGACATGTTTATCTAAATCTAAGTTGAATCCATATTTCTTACACATCTTCTCAATGGTCATTTTGGATTCTTTAATATCAAACTTTGGTTTTTGATTTTTCATGAAGCCAAGTTTTTCATAGATTGCTTTTTGCTCTTTTTTGGATAAACCTAAAACCACATTTTCAGTAGCGGTTAATACTTCCACTAATTTGAAATGTTGATGCACCATGCCAATCCCATAACTAAAGGCATCTCTAGGTGATTTGATATTAACTTCATTACCGTCAATATAGATTCTTCCTTCGTCTTGTTGATAAATACCGTCAAGAACATTTAGCAAGGTTGTTTTACCACTACCATTTTCTCCAAGGATAGAAATAACTTCTCCCTTTTCTATAGAAAAAGATATGTTGTTATTTGCAACAACGTCCCCAAATATTTTCGTGATATTTTCAAATCTAATCTTTTCCATTTTTGTTATTTGAAAAGGGCTGGCAGTTGTACTGCCAACCCCTTATAAGTTACGCGTTTAATTTTGTAATTCCATCAATGTCGATATCAAAATATGGAGCGCTACGGAAAGCGGATTCATCGAAGTAAGTAATTCCATCTTTTGTAACGATTGCTTCTGTTTCAGGAGCGTAGTCACCAAGATCATCAACATCAGCAAGTCTTGTGGTGAGATGTTTTCCATCAACTGTGAATTTGGAACAATCAAAGACTTTTCTTGTTCCGTTTTCGAGTTCGGTTTTAATAATTTCACAGGCTGCTTTATATTCTGGGTTAGCACAATCATATTGGACAGAACCAGTAGCGATTGTTCCGGTGTAGTTATTATTAACTTCGCCTTCGATTGCTCTATCTTCATACATAGCGTTAACAACAGCTTCATAATATGGAGCCCAGTTGATTTTAGAATAAGCAACATATGTATTTGGGCATTGTTCAGCAGTGGATACATTATATGTAACATTTGGGACACCACTATTTTCGCATTCACCTGGAGCACCCATTGAATCTGCGTGTTGAGAAATAATAACAGCACCACTATTGATTAATGTTTTTGCACCAGATTGTTCAGCTTCAAAGTCATACCATTCACTTGTGAATGTAACATCCATAACAACATTAGAAACAACTTCTTTAACGCCTAAATACCAAGCAGTATATCCAGAAACAACTTCAGCGTATGGATAAGCACCAACATATCCAAGTTTGATATTTCCTTTATCATCATAGTTTTTACTAACTAATTTATTACCATCAATCAAAGATTGAAGTTTTAATCCAGCAGCGTAGCCTGCTAAATATCTACCTTCGTAGATAGAAGCAAATGCGTTATGGTAATTGCTCACGTTTTCGGTTTTAGCTTTAGTACCAGTAGCGTGGCAGAATTGAACTTCTGGGTGATCTTTAGCGGCTTCAAGGATGAATGGTTCGTGACCAAATGAATCTGCAAAGATAACATTGCAACCTTGTTTGACTAAATCGTTAGCGGCATCTAAAGCTGCTCTATCTTCTTTGACGTCGGTTTTAATAACTGTAGCTTTAACTCTATCTCCGAGATTATTGACTGCAACCATTAAAGAATCGATGAAGTTCTTATCGTAAGTAGAACTACTGTTGTGTAAACAGATAAGACCAATTTTTACTGGAGTACCTGGTTCGTATTGAGAAGCACTATTTGTGCATCCAGCAACACTTAACGCAAAGCCTGCAAGCATGCCAGGAACTAATAACATTCGCAATTTTTTTGTCATTTTTTTATACCCTCCTTAAAAAACAAAAAACTCCATTATCCATGGAGTCTCTTCTACATAATTCTTTTGTGATTGCAACGGTTTGATTAATCTACAAAAACAAAAAAATGATTCGTAGTACTAGATTATACGGTCTAGTGTAGAGACTACCCACCAATTAGGGAATTATACGAATGTCGACATCTCTATCGACGCAACTATTATTTACGAAATGTAAGATTATGTAAAGCAATTTTTTTGTGAATATTTCGTTGTATTTTTATACAATATTTACGTATGAGGTTTACAACAAATGAAAAACGAGAATTACTTCAAAAATTACATCGCAACAATTCCTGATTTCCCAAAAGAAGGGGTTATGTTTCGGGATATTACGCCAACATTAGAAGACGCGGACGCATTTAAAGAATCGATTGATGCGATGGCAGAAATCTCCCAAAAGTATGATTTTAATAAAATCATTTGCGCGGACGCGAGAGGGTTTGTGTTCGGAGCCGCACTCGCGTATAAGCTCCACAAATCACTTATCACCGCTAGAAAACCAGGCAAGCTTCCTCGACCTGGATGGGATTATTCTTACATCCTGGAATATGGAAAAAATTCACTCACAATTTCAGAGGGTTCGATCAACGAAAACGATAGAGTTTTGGTCCTAGATGACTTACTCGCTACAGGTGGCAGCGCATGCGCTATGCTAGAGCTCGTAAAACACGCAAAAGGGACACCCGTTGCCGCCCTCTTTTATATTGAACTTCCTGACCTTCACGGGAGAGAAAATATTAAAAAAGCGAATGACATAGAAGTTCACTCGCTTGTTAAGTTTGAAGGAGAATAATTGCAGACTAGAAAACTGGTTTGTTATCTTTGAATTCTTTAATCGACGCACCGGCAAAAACTTTAACACCTTTTTCGCTGATGCGTTTTTTTCCGCCTTGGAATTCTTTTTCAATTACAACTGCAACTCCAACTACATTTGCACCTGCTTGTTCACACATTTCAATGAGTCCAATTGCAGCGTTTCCTTCTGCTAGAAAATCATCAACAATCAAAATGTTTTCACCTTTTTTGAGAAATGGTTTTGCCACCGTAATTGTGGACACTCTATTTTGGGTAAATGATTTTACTTCTACTTTGTAGACGTTATCATCAATAATCGCCGATTTGTTTTTTCTAGCAAAGACAAATGGTAAGCCATCAAAAACTTCTGCAACAGCACACGCAATAGCAATTCCACTTGCTTCAACTGTTAAAATCTTGTCTACTCTTTCATTAGAGTAGTATTTTTTCACTTCTTCTGCGAAGGCATTAATAATTTTGGTATCAATAAGATGATTAACAAAGTTATCAACTTTGATAATTTTATTATCAATAACCTTGCCTTCTTTTAAAATTTTCTCTTCTAATAATTTCATAAACTATTCCCACTCAATTGTTGCTACTGGTTTTGGTGAAATATCAAATAATACACGATTAACTCCAGGTACCTCATCTAAGATGCGGTCTCTGATTTTGAAAAGTAATGGATATGGAATTTCTTCTACTGAGGCAGATGTCGCGTCAATAGAATTGACGGCTCTAATAACAACTGCATATTCAAATGTTCTTTTGTTGTCTTTAATTCCTGTGGATTTAAATGGAGGGACAACAGTGAAATATTGCCAGACAATACCTTCGAGTTTTGCTTTAGCAAATTCTTCCCTTAAAATAGCGTCACTTTCTCTAACAAGTTCAAGTCTGTCTCTAGTAATTGCTCCTGGGCAGCGAACTCCAAGTCCTGGTCCCGGGAATGGTTGACGATAAACCATATTATGTGGAAGCCCAAGGGCTTCACCCACCACTCTAACTTCATCTTTGTATAACAATTTAACTGGTTCAACTAGTTGAAAGTTAAGTTCTTTAGGAAGGCCACCAACATTATGGTGTGCTTTAATTCCTTTGCTCTCCAAGATGTCTGGATAGATGGTGCCTTGCGCTAAAAATTCAATGCCATCAAGCTTTTTAGCTTCTTCCGCAAAAACATCAATAAAAATTTTTCCGATGATTTTTCTTTTTTGTTCAGGATCTTCAACTCCTGCAAGAGCATCAAGGAATCTATCACTAGCATCGACATAGATTAAGGTTGCGCCTAATTCGTCTTTGAACACTTTGATGACTTGTTCAGATTCACCTTTTCTAAGTAAGCCATGATTGACGTGAACACAAACAAGGTTCTTTCCAATTGCTTTTATAAGTAAAGCAGCGACCACTGATGAGTCAACTCCACCAGATAATGCTAAGAGGACTTTCTTGTTTCCAACAGTCTTCTTAATCTCCTCAACTTGCTCTTCAATAAATGCATTCGCCAATTGGAGATTGTTAATTCTTTTCATGTTCTCATTTCTAACATTCGTTTCCATAAATTACCTCTAATAATTTTCTCATTATAGACTTGAAAATTTATAGAATGCACAACTATTTTTTCGCTATAAATAGCGGTATTTTATTGATATCAAAAAATGCATAATAATACATTATTAAGTGCAAAAATCTATATTTGATAATTATCATATAGTAGGTTATATACATAATAGTTAAAAAGAAAAGCGAAAACAAAACTATCGATAATTATATTTACTAAATTGCAGTAATTTTGCGTGTAATTCATTATCAATAATAAAAAAATGCACAACATTTGCTGTGCATTCTAGAAAGGATTATTTTTTTATCAACTTATTTATTGGTAGTTTAATTTTTTTAAATGATAGTTTTTACAAAAGTATATCGCGATAAGCAAAGAGGACTTTGACCTTTTTCGTTCCATGTATTGAACCTTTCAAATGTGTATGGACCAACCGATAAAGGCTCTTCCATTCCGTCGTGATGAGGCCCTAATAAGTTGCGGTTTGACACTACTAAATCTAGTCTGATTTCATTCTTACCAACCTTCAAATATTTAGATAAATCAGCCTTGTTATCAAGCATCATTCTCTTAGCAAATTTGTCGTTCACATAGAGGTCGATAAGTTGGAATCTTTCTGGAATCACAAGTGTCTTATTAATATCATCTACTTCGATTTCTTGTCTTAAAGATATTGTTCCTCTAAAGAATGGATATCCACCTTCTATAAGTGAAGTAAGTTCTTTCTTTTGATTAGCAATATAGAAATTATTGCCAATAACTACATCTTCTTGTGCTCCATTTTTGAATTCTCCAAAGACACCAAATTTACCTCTTAAGTAAATTGCCTCAATTGTTGTGTCGTACACTAGACAGTTTTTAATGGATTCTTGTACATTCTCTCCAAACAAAGCGTAATAGACTTGTTCAGATTCATAGAAATTGATTCTTATTACAATCTCGTTTTTTCCACTCTTAAGGTATTTGCTTAAGTCAAAAGACCAAAGGTCTTTTTCTAAAACAAATGAGTTACTTTTAATGACATGGCCATTAATTGCAACTTCTTCAATATGTGTATCTTCAATTAAGGCTTCAATATTATTAATTTGATTTTTTAATTCAAATTCATATTTAAGATAAAGTTTTCCTTGATATCTCTCTTTTAAAAGAACGTTAAATACACCCATATAATGAGTGAATTCACTATAAGAAACCCCGTCTTTTGAATATTTTAAGTAGTCTAAAGTTAAATAATTAAGCGGCTCTCCAACTACTTCAAATCGATCTTTTAAATTAAACTCTTTATTATGGCTTTCGCCCTTAGATTCTTCATTAGAGAAATAGAGAATCTTAGATTCATATTTATTAAAGCTAACATCATTAGAAAGTATCTTGTTATTACATTTAAATGATTTATAATCATTTGCTTCAATATGAACAGTAATATCATCACCCATATTTAAAGCGTAGATAAATCTTTCTCCATTATCTTTTTCTCTATAAGATAGTCTTATTTGACTGTTATATGAAACAGTATATGGTTTATCTTTAATTATTTCTTCTAGCGAGCAGTTATTGACCATATATTTATGGTCATACTTCTCTCCCTCTAAATAAATTGGCTTATCTTTTATAATTAAGAACTTACCACCATTATGTGCGTATTCTTCAAATAACTTTTTAGTGGTCTTATCCATTGTTAAAGTGCCTTCTGGAATAATAATGTATTTATATTTGCATTTACCAACCACTAAAGATGAATCTTCAACAGATCCATGTTTAGCCATAATAGTTTCATCTAAGTAATGAAACATTACTCCATTATTGGATAATTCATTAGAAATCTTTAATAAATTATTAGTTAAATCAAGATTGCCAAAGTCTAAATCCCATTCGATTTCTCTTTTATAATTCATATAGCCACTTCTAATTGGCATTAAGATTCCAACATTAGCGATTTCTCGAGAGTTCGCTAAAAGTTCACCTATAGAGGAGAAATGGTCATTAAATTCTTTAAAGGCAACATCAACCCACGGGTTGATTTTAGAATAATGTTCTGGATAATCTCTTTTCCTTTGTCCGTGTTCACTATAAGGAAGTAGATGGTGACAAATAACATTAACACCATTAACCATATAGTATTCAGCAATGCGTTTTAATTCCATCGGAGTTGCATCCCAACCAGCGCAGGCAAACATTTCACATAATCCTTGTCTTTTATCAAGTTGAGCCATAACACTTCCAAGTTGTCGACCAGCAATATTGTCATTAATGTCTCTACCAAGATGATCAATTCCTGGAATATGTTCATATTCATAAAATGGCATTACTCCACCACAGCATAAGATTTGTTTTCCTAGTCCCGCTTCTTCAACATAGTGGCCAGTTAATTTATATCCGTTAGAATCACACCATCCATAAAGTTGTTTAGCCCAACTATCGAGCATTAACTCATGTAGAGCTTTGTAATATTTATATCGATATTCTCTATATCCTTCTTTTTCAACAAATAACAAACCAATGCGATTAAAAACATCTTCGTTATATTTATCGAAAAAGTATTTAGGAAGGACCCTAGTAAATGATGTTCCCCAACGATAATATTGTGGTTCATCCGTAAAGAAACCCCTTAAATTGCCATAAACATCATTTTCTTTATACTTTTTATGAGTAAGCTCAATAAACTTCTTCACGACGTCTTTATTTAAGATATCAGCAGTGCTAGTAGAGACATGTGTATAGATATTTAAAACATTATCTCCACTTTCTACTTTTTTAATAGAATCATCAGAGATATCAAACGATGCAGCTGCCTTACTATCATATTTGCCATACTCATATGACAAGTACATATCTCTATTAGATTCGTCTTCTAATAATTTGCCACCCGCAAATCCACTTGGCCAGCCATTCTCATCATAAGCATAGGCTTCCATATTAAGTTCTTTTGCCTTTTTAAGGCAACTTCTAACACAGTTAAACCATTTTTCGCCTAAATATGGGGTTGTTAATCCCCCTCTGGCGTGCATGAAGAAACCACCAATCCCATTTTCGTGCATCCACTCAATTTGATTGGTTAGTTCTTTTTCATCAAGTTCATCATTCCAACTCCAAAATGGAATTGGTTTATATTTGTTATCCATATTATTTACGATTAACTAAAACTTTGTTTTCGTATTCTTTAATCTCTTCGAACATTTTAGCATCACTTACCATGTTTTGGCGTTTAAGATATTCATTCCAAACTTCACCCCATGGTAAAGTCTTAATTTCTTCTTGAAGCGCCAACACTCTAGTGTGGTCATAACTATCTTGTGCTTCTTTTAATAACTTCCAAGGAGTTAATAATGCTTTTAAAAGTGCTTTTTCCATATTTCTAGCACCGATAACTAAAGCGGCTATTCTATTTATAGAAGCATCAAAATAATCTAAACCAATATAGCTTCTTTTTAATCCATCACATTTTACTAATTCATCTGCAACATCTTGCAAATCATCATTGAGTTTTAACACATGATCACTATCCCATCTAACAGGACGAGATACATGGAACGCTAATTTGTTATAGAAGGTATACATTGAACTAATCTTATCAGCGACATTTTCTGTTGGATGGAAGTGTCCTGTATCAAGTAAGCAGCAGATGTTTCTACTTGCAGCATAATTTAAATAGAATTCATTACTACCAACTGTGTAGCTCTCTACTCCAATACCAAATACTTTTGACTCAACAGAGACATCCATAACCTTTTTATCATATTTATAACCGGCAAGGATTTTATCAAGAGACTCTTTGAGTCTCATTCTTGGACCAATTCTATCTGCAGGAGTATCTTTTAATCCATCAGGGATCCAAATATTCATTAATGATTTTTGGCCTAATTCTTTACCAAACATCTCAGTAATCTTTAAGCCATTAATACAGTGTTTAATCCAATAGTTTCTAACTTTCTCATCTGGGGAAGATAAAGATAAACCATCAACAAGCATTGGATGAGAGAAAATGGTTGGGTTATAGTCTAAGCCTAATCCTCTACTTTTAGCATAGTTAACCCATTCCTTAAATTGATCTGGGCCAACTTCACTACGATCAACAATCTTTCCAGTTTGATAAATCGCGTGAAGATTAATCTTCTTGCTACCAGGGATATAAGATAACGCTTTATCTAGGTCTGCAGTTAATTCTTTAAAGTTCCTTGCTCTTCCTAAATAGTTACCAGTTGTTTGAATACCACCAGTAAGATCACCATCACCTTCAAATCCTTTAACATCGTCAAGTTGCCAACAATGTAAAGAAATCTTTGTTTCTTTTAGTTTTCTTAAGGCTTCAAATACATCTACTCCATAAGATGCATATAATTCTTTGACTTCTTTTCTCATAATTCTTTGCTCACTTTCATTTGAATTTTTAAATTGCCCATTGCAGTTGCTTCTATAGGAAGGGCAATAACATGTCGTTTTGTGTAATATTCAACTTGTTCGTTGAGGAACTTGTTTTTAGCACCTCCACCAACAATAAGAATCTTGTTGAATTTACGATTTGTAATCTCCTCTAACTCATCAATCGCTTCTTTATATCCCACCGCCATAGAACGATATACGGAGGAGAATAATTCAATATCGTTTTGTGGTGGACATATTTCTAATAACTTCATAAGAGCGTTTTTCATACTCTTAGGAGCAATTAATGATGAATCATTAGCATCAAATGTAACTTTATAGTTAGATAAATAGATATTTGAGTCTACATATCCTTGTGTATAACAAACTTCAGTCTTTAATTGATTATTAATCCACATTCCCATTACATTCTTTAAAAATCGAATATAATTAACTCCGCCTTCGTTTGTGTAATTACGTTTTAAAGATGTTTCACTTATTATTGGATCTTTAGTTTTTATTCCTAATAGTGACCAAGTGCCACTACTGAGGATAACTGTATCTTCATCTACATCCACTGCTTCAAATGCGCTTCCTGTGTCATGGGTTGCACATTATATTACTTTGCAGTTTCCACCAACTTCTTTTTCAATTTCTTTAGTTAAATAGCCAACAAATTCTCCTGGTTTATTAATGTTTCCAAATAGATGAGTTGGAA
>CAMOSZ010000014.1:0-15136 GCA_946625285.1 uncultured Caryophanales bacterium
AAAGAACTAACAGATATGGATTTAGTGACTGACGCTACTCCTAATGAGATGAAAGAATTTTTATCTAATGCGGATTATACTTTTGAAAAATATGGTAGTGTACGTCTAAAGATAGATGATGTCAAATTTGATATCACCACCTTACGAAAAGAAGAAGGATATAGTGATTTCCGTCACCCAAATAAGATTTGTTTTACAAAGTCATTAAAAGAAGATGTTTTCAGAAGAGATATCACAATTAACGCGATGTATATGGATAAAGATTTAAACGTCATTGATTTTGTCGGTGGTCAAAAAGATATTTCTAATAAAATTATTAGAATGATTGGCAAACCTCTTAAAAGAATTAATGAAGATCCACTTAGAATTATTCGTATATATCGTTTCAAATTAGAAACTGGATTTGAGATTGAAAGAGAATTAAATGATGTGTTAGAACATAACTTCTCAAAAGCAAAATTAATCAATAAAGATAAGATTAATCAAGAGATTAGAAAATCAACTCATCAAGAAGAATTAATAGAACTATTAAAATATCACGGAATTATATAGAATTTGAGAACTAGGAAATGTTAAAGTAGATATACATATGATTAGTGAAGCAATTGATTTTAGATATTTATTAATTGAGAATTACAAGAAACTCAAAATCAAAGAAAATGAGCTTGCAACTATTTTTGTCATTGATCATTTAATCTCTCAAGGCAATCCATTTGTGACCGCTGATCTATTGTCATTAAAAATGACATTAGATGTTAAAGAATTAGACGCCATTTTAGCGACTTTAATTACTAAAGGATTATTCGAATATAAAACAGTAGGAAAGCAAACCGTTGCTTCACTTGAACCATTAAAACAAAAACTATATCGTGAATTCCAAATCTTCTTATCTAAAGAAGAGGAAGAAAAAACTAGTAAAAGAATTTCTGAAGAATTAGATAATATCTATTTCAATTTTGAGAAACTTTTAAATAGAAGTCTTAGTCCTGTTGAAATCTCTAAAGTTCATGAATGGGTAAGTTATGGCTATAGTGATACCTTAATTATTGATGCTTTAAAAGAAGCTCTTTCTAGAGGAAAGAAATCATTGAGAAGTGTTGATAAGATTTTACTTAGCTGGTCTCAAAGAGAAGACCTTGAAAATGAAGGTCACACTCCACTTAGTAGTGAATGGGACAAGAACTTAGAAGAAACTATTAGAATCGCTAAAATACCTTGGGTTAAAAAAGATAATGATTAATAAAGAGAAAATGCAAATTATCTCTAACTACGTTGACTCACTTTTTCCTAATACAAAATGTGAGCTTTTTTATAATAAAGACTACGAATTAGCAATCGCAGTTATGTTAAGCGCACAGACCACCGATAAGGCAGTTAACGCGGTTACCTACACGTTATTCAAAGATTTTCCAACTTTGGAAGCGCTTGAAAATGCTCCTATTGAAGAGATTGAGAATAGAATCAAAAGGCTTGGCTTATATAAGAACAAGGCCGCTAATATTAAGGGAATTGTCCATAAGATTATTACCGAATTTAATGGCGAACTTCCAAGCGATAAAAATCTTCTTCAAACTCTTCCTGGTATTGGCAATAAATCTGCAGGTGTTATCAGGATTGAAGTATTTAAAATTCCTGATTTACCAGTAGACACCCATATTATTAGAATTTCAAATCGACTTGGCATCGCTAATAGCAAAGATGAACCAATCGATATTGAAAGAAAACTAAAAAAACTGATTCCTGAATCTCATTGGATCAAGACTCATCATCAGCTAATTCACTTTGGTAGATATTTCTGTTTAGCGAGATCACCAAAATGTGAGCAGTGTCAACTTAGAAATATTTGTAAGTACTAAAAGTACTTCTTATCAATAGCTTTAATGTAATCCACTCTTGGATTATAACCTTGTTCAATCTCAATTCCGTTTTCAATAAAGCATGAATATGGAATTGATTTTCTTTCTCCGTGTTCATAAAAGTCTATTACATAACTTGCGTCTAATAGGAACACTTGTCCTAGACTTTCAAAGTTGATAATGAAGAAAGCAATTCCTCCATGATATAAAACTCTTTTTAAGTGCTCTATTTGGTGTTTGGTGATGTTACTAAGAGGGAATGAAGTTTTGTTTTTAGTGTTTTTAGCTTCAAAATCAATATAGCGAGATTTATACACTCCGTTATAGTCGGTAGTAGATTGCTCTTCAAAATATGCATGAGTGATTTTGGCACCTTTAGAATAATCAACTTTAACTATGTTAATTGGAGTAGGTCTTTTAGTAATTAAACAAATATCGTTATCTCGATAATAATCATTAGAAAGATTGATTTCGTGTTCGAAATCCATACCTCTATTGGCGCTGCTTAAAGAAACCTCAGCTTTTGATTTATGAGATTGTCTTTCCTTTTTAGAATTTGGTTTATATTCTTGTCCGTTAGGATATTTCATAACTAATCAATATATTCGTCGATATACGATTTAAATTCTTCTGGTGTAACGCTTTCTCCGTTAAGAAGTTTTTTAATTGCCTTGTTAACTGGTTCTGGATGGAAATTAGTTTTATTTAAATTCTTTAAATATTCACGAGACACAATTTCTTTGTTCTTCATGAATTCATCATATAATTTTGCTAAATTTGTAGCGTCATACATTGGATCGTGAGCGGTTCCATCAAACTCAACACTAAACACTTCAAGATAGTGACTTAATGAAAGTGGATTATTGTGGTCATCTTTAATGAATTCAGAAATGATGGCTTGGAAATCAATGTAGTTGCTCTTAATGATTTGGCATAAATCTTTAGGGGCATCTAAGTTATAAGAAATTGATTGATTTAAGATTCTCATATCATGGTTACCAAATGTCAAAAAAGCGCATTTCTTATAGTGTAATCCACAATATTTCTTAAGTTCTTTGATTGCTTGAGCAAAGCTAATTCCAAACCTATCTAAGTCAAGTCTAGTGATACCAGTAAGGTTTTCAACATATTTGCCAATTGCGTTTTTTGCTTTGACATATTGCTTAACTGGTGCTTTTTGTTTAACGATATATCCGTTTTTATCAATGGCCACTAAAACTGCTCCATAGGCAATCATTTCATGAGAGAATTGAGTTCCCTCGAAATCTAGGAAACATAGATAGCGGCGGCCTTTTAATTTTTTTAATACATTTTTCATATCCGTAATAAGTTTATAAGTGGGAAATGTTCTTTTCAAGAAAATGAAAATGAACTACTTACATATTTTGCCATATATTGAACAATTTTTCATAGAAAAATAATCAAATATAAGAGATAATATAATAGATATGGATAAAAAGCTTAATTTTACTAGTGAAGAACTTCTTGAAAAAAGATTCTCAAGCGCTCCTAGAGGATACGATCCACTTGAAGTAGATAAAGTCCTAGACCAGATTATGGAAGACTACGAAGTGTTCGAATCTAATCCAACAGGCGGCAATAATCCTGAATTAGATAAAGCCTTAAAAGAGTTAGAAGAATTAAAAAAAGAGAACGCTTCATTAAAAGTAGAACTCGAAAAAGAAAAAAACAAATGGAAATATATTTCCAAAGATCACAAAGACATCCATATTGATAATTATGAATTGCTCAAACGCATCGGGAAGTTAGAGCAGTTAATTCACGAAAAACTAAATATGAATCCCGATGAAATAAAATAAAAACCTTCGATCTGGATGATTGCTGGCTACTAGTTAGTTAGAGGAAAGTCCATGCTCGCACAGCCTGTGATGACTGTAGTGATTGCGCTAGTGGAAAAAATAACACTAGGCACGTAGGAGTACGTGACGGCGGATATCGACCTAAAGGGCAACCCATGGTAGGATTCCTGAAAGTGCCACAGTGACGAAGTTTGTGTGAAAGCACAAAGTGGAACGCGGTAAACCCCGTAAGCGAGAAACCCAAATTTGGTAGGGGAGACTTGATAGAGAACCGAATCAATTCAAGTAAGAATTTCTTAGATAAATTATCATCCTAGACAAAACATGGCTTACAGGATCGAAGACTCACTTAAATAGAAAAGAGAGAAGCAAATGAATCTTCCAACAAAAATCACATTCTCAAGAATTATTGCAACAGTTATCTTAATTGTTACATTATTTGTTTTGTCTATTATTCCAAATATTCAAACACCATTATTAGGTAATTCAAGAATTAACCTAATTTTCTTGGTTTTGTTTGTTTTCTTTGTTATCGCAAGTTATACCGATCACTTAGATGGCAAATTAGCGAGAAAAAACAATCAGGTTACAGATTTAGGAAAATTTTTAGATCCTGTTGCTGACAAATTGTTAGTCAACACAATGACGATTTTCCTTACAGTTCCCGCAGTTTTTGCTCCATATGCACATGAACAAGTAGCGTTATTCCCAGTTTGGTGCGTTATCATTATGGTCGCTAGAGACACTGTTGTTGATGCTCTTAGATTTATCGGAGCTCAAAAGGGAGTTGTTATTGCTGCTAACATTTTTGGTAAATTAAAAACTGTCCTACAAATGGTGGCAATCGGTGCCGTTTTATTAAACGATTTCCCATTCCATTATTTATATCCAAATTTCGTAAATCCATATCTCTCAGTAACTGCTATTCTTGTCTATTTAGCAACTGCAGTTTCTCTTATTAGCGGAGTGATTTACGTCGTTCAAAACAGAAAGGTTTTTATTCCTGAAAAGAAGGAAGAAAAATAAATTATGACAAGTGCAGACATCAATCGTCTATTTAGAGAAAAAGGTAGAACTTTAGGCTCGGTTGAATCATTTACTGGAGGAGGTTTTGCTAAAGACATCACTTCAGTTAGTGGAGCGTCTCATTTCTTTAAAGGTGCGCTTGTAACTTATGCGACAGAAGAAAAAGCCCGTATCCTTGGTATTCCGTACACTGATATTGACCAATATGGTGTTGTCTCCCAAGAAATAGCCGGCCAAATGGCAGGCCATGGTAAGGCTTTACTCAATGTTGATTACTGTGTTTCATTCACTGGAAATGCAGGTCCTACCGCAATGGAAGGAAAGAAGGTTGGAGAGATCTATATTGGTGTTGCCTTTTATGATCGAGTCCAAGTTTTCTCTTATCAGCTTGATGGAACCCGAGAGGAAATACAAAAAGAAGCAATTAAAATTGCTTACGAAATTTTAGAAAAAATAATTGAAGAAAATAATTAAAAAAATCGCATTTTCTTCCTCTTATTAATAGTGAGGGCACATTTATGGCAAACAAAAACGAACTAAATGAAAAAGAACTCGACGAAGTTCTAAAACAAATCCAAAAAACATTTGGTAAGGGAGCAGTCATGAAGCTTGGTGAAAGACCAGCGGTTGATGTTGCTGTTATCCCTTCAGGCTCACTTTTACTTGATGAGGCTTTAGGTGTTGGTGGTTATCCAAAAGGAAGAATCATCGAAATCTTTGGTCCAGAAAGTAGTGGTAAGACCACCTTGGCACTTCACGCGATTGCGGAATGTCAAAAACAAGGAGGACGCGCGGCGTTTATTGACGCTGAACACGCGATCGATCCTGTATACGCGAAAAACTTAGGCGTTAACATTGACGATTTAATCCTTTCTCAACCAGATAGTGGAGAGCAAGCTCTTGAAATCGCTGAGATGTTAGCTAACAGTGGGGCAATCGATTTATTAATCGTTGACTCTGTTGCAGCCTTAGTCCCACAAGCTGAACTCGATGGTGAAATGAGTGATAACTCAGTAGGTATGCAAGCTAGACTTATGTCTAAAGCAATGCGTAAACTTGCTGGTATTCTCAACAAGAAAGAATGCGCAATTATCTTCATTAACCAACTAAGAGAAAAAGTCGGTGTAATGTATGGCAACCCAGAAACCACTTCTGGAGGAAGAGCGCTTAAATTCTATGCATCTATCAGATTAGATATCCGTAGAACAGAAGCGATTAAAACTGGTAGTGATGTTACCGGTAACACATGTCGTATCAAAGTAGTGAAGAACAAAGTTTCTCCACCATTCAAACAATGTGAAATCGACATCATCTATGGACAAGGTATTTCTAAGGAAAGCGAAATTCTCGATCGCGCAGTCGAACTTGGAATCATCAAAAAGAGCGGTTCTTGGTTTGAATACGAAGGCAATAAGATTGCTCAAGGACGTGATTCCGCTAAGGAATACATCAAATCTAATGAGGATGTAAAAGAAAAACTTCTTGCTCAAATTAAAGAAGCAAAGGAAACACAAGATTAATTAGAGATTAATGTGGTGAGTCAGTCGCCACATTTTTCTTTTATTTAAAGAGGCAGAGCAATTCTTACTTTTATAACAATAAAAAAGCACTTATAATATTTTTGTATCTTTCGTAGAGATACTTATCTATAAATTCTCAATAGAGAAATTGATTTATCAGGTTATGCCTGTTATTCATAGAGATCATACTTAATCATGTTTTAGGTAGGTTTTTAGGTAAATAGTCTTTTGACTATAGTTTAACTAGAAAGGAAAAAACAACATTTATGATGCCAATTTGGTTAGGAATTCTTTTGGCGTTTGTTGGCTTACTTCTAGGCGCAGCACTTATTTTCTTTGTTCCATTTTTTAAGAAACAAAGAGATCAAAACAAAGCGAACAAAATTATTAGAGAAGCAGAAATCAAAGCGGAGCACATTATTAAGAATGCTCAACTTGATGGAAAACAAACGATCAACGAAATGAAAAACGAAGCAGATAAGGAAATCAAGGAGAGGAAGCTTGAAATATCTGCTCAAGAAAACAAACTTCTTCAAAGAGAACAAAGTATCGATCGACGTGATACCGCTCTTATTCAAAAAGAGAACACTCTTGATGAAAAGAACGAAACACTTAATCGTCGATTAAAAGATGTCGATAAGAAAGAAGCGGTCTTACAAGAAAAGATTGATTCCATTATTGTCGAACTTGAAAAGGTTGCTCAAATGTCAACCCAAGAAGCTAAAGATGAACTCTTTGCTAGAGTAGAATCTAAAACTTCTAGAGAAATTGCTCAATACATCAAAAACAAAGAAGATGAAGCTAAAGAGCAGGTTTCTACTAAAGCACAAGAAATGCTTGCTTTAGCAATGTCTAAATACGCTCAAGAAACAACTATTGATAAGACAGTCGCGGTTGTTGCTCTTCCTAACGATGAAATGAAAGGAAGAATTATTGGTCGTGAAGGACGTAACATTCGTACACTTGAAACTCTTCTTGGTGTCGATTTAATTATCGATGACACTCCTGAAGTTATTACTGTCTCTTGCTTTAACCCAATTAGAAGAGAAATCGCAAGAATGGCGTTAGAGGCTTTAATTAAAGATGGCAGAATTCAACCAGGAAGAATTGAAGAGATTGTTGAAAAATGTAAACAAGAAGTCGATGAGACAATTCATAAGACTGGACAAGATGTTGCCTTTAAACTTGGCTTACCAAGAATTAATCGCGAACTCTTAGATTATGTTGGTAGATTAAGATACCGTACATCTTATGGACAAAACGCTTTAGAGCACTCTATCGAAGTTTCTTACCTTGCTGGAGTTATGGCTGCTGAACTTGGTTTAGACCAAAATTTAGCAAAAAGAGCAGGTCTCTTACACGATATTGGCAAGGCTGCAGACTTCGAAGTTGATGGAAGCCACGTTGAAATTGGTGCACGTTTAGCTAAGAAATATGGTGAAGGAGATGTCGTTGTTAACGCGATTGAATCTCACCACGGTGATGTTCCTGCTAAATACATCATTTCTCACTTAGTCCAAGCCGCTGATACTTTAAGCGCTGCTAGACCAGGTGCAAGAAGTGAAATGCTTGAAAACTACATTCAAAGAATTGAAAAACTCGAAGAGATTTGTAAGTCCTATGATGGAGTTTATCAAAGCTACGCAATGCAATCCGGTAGAGAATTACGCGTTATGGTAATTCCTGAAAAGATTGATGATATTGGAGCATTTAAACTTGCTAAAGATATCAAAGAACGTATTGAAAACGAAATGACCTATCCAGGTCAAATTAAAGTCTCTGTTATTAGAGAATACCGCGCTGTAGAAACAGCGAAGTAATTTATTACTTCTAGAAAGAGTTATTTTGAAAATATTATTTATCGGTGATATTGTCGGCCGTATTGGTCGACGTATGATCAAAGATTATCTCCCTGGCTTAATCGAGAAATATAATATTGATTTCGTTATAGCCAACGGAGAAAATGCTAGTCATGGAAAAGGTTTATTACGCCATCACTATTTAGAATTAATCGATAGTGGAATTGATGTAATAACTTTAGGCAATCATTACGATAGTAAAAAAGATTTAAGAGGATATATTGATCGAGTTGATCGATTAATTCGTCCTCTTAATCTCATTAATGAATATCCAGGAGAAGGAAGCGCTGTCTTTGATGTTAATGGGGTGAGCGTTAGAGTTACCAACTTACTTGGCTCTGCTTTCATGAAAGAAGAAGTCAACAATCCATATTATGCTTTAATGGAATATCTTGATTCTGTCGAAGACCAATCAACTATCCACATCATTGATTTCCATGCGGAAGCAACTGGAGAAAAAGTTTGCTTTGGATATGCATTAGATGGAAAAGCTAGTGCAGTTCTTGGAACACACACGCATGTACAGACACGCGATTATAGAATCCTTGAAGGTGGAACTGCATTTATCTCAGATGTTGGTATGACTGGCTTATATGATGGTGCTCTTGGATTTGATAAGAACACTGTTGTTTCTAAACTTATGTATGGAAATCAAGTGAAGTTTGATATTCCTAATGAAGGAAAAGGTGTACTCTCTGCAGTTGTCCTTGATGTTGATGAGATAAGTGGCAAGTGCATCGAAATCTTCCCAATTTATCAAGTAGAAAAATAAAAATATGAAAACAAAAATTGTTAATTATCCAGACTTATTAGCGGCTCGTAATCGCCAAAAGAGCGAGACTGTTTTCTTATCCGCTTCTACTCATTATTTGAAAGAGATGGAAGAAATTGGAAAAGGTAAGTTCTACTATATCCATACATATGGTTGTCAAGCTAATGTAAGAGATGAAGAGACGATGAGAGGAATGCTTGAAAGCGTTAATTATCAAAGAGTAGAAGATCCTTCAAAAGCCGATGTTATTATCATCAATACTTGTGCAGTTAGAGAAAACGCTGAAGACAAAGTTTACGGTGAAATTGGTAATTTAAAGAAATATCGTAAAGCAAATAAAAAACTCGTTTTAGGTATTTGCGGATGCATGGTGGAACAACCAGAAATCTTACAAATTCTTCAAGATAAATTCCCTGAAGTAAACCTCTATTTTGGTACCCATGAAATCGACCAATTATTAGATTTAATTTACGAAGTATATTCATCAGATATTAGGTTAATTTCTATCAAGTCAAAACAAGGTGAAGTTATCGAGAATAATGCTGTTACTAGAAACAACGAATTTAAAGCTTACGTTAATATTATTTATGGCTGTGATAAGTTCTGTACTTATTGCATTGTTCCTTACACAAGAGGAAAAGAAAGATCCCGCAAATTTAGCGATATCATGAACGAAGTTAGAGAACTTAAAAAAGCTAACTACCAAGAGATTACTTTCTTAGGCCAAAACGTTAATGCTTATGGCAAGGATTTAGATGAAGGTCATGACTTCGCCGATGTGCTTGAAGAAGCCGCAAAAATGGGTATCCCAAGAATTAGGTTTACAACATCGCATCCGTGGGATTTCTCCAGCAAAATGATAGAAATTATTGCGAAATACGATAATATCATGAAGTGTATCCACCTCCCAGTTCAATCTGGAAGTGATGAAGTTTTACGCCTCATGGGTAGACGATATACACGTGAACATTATCTTAATTTAGTTAATGAGATGAGAAGCAAGATTCCAGGTCTATCTTTATCCACTGATATTATTGTTGGTTTCCCTAATGAAACTGAGGAACAATTCCAAGATACTTTATCCTTAGTAGACACTGTTAAATATGAGAGCGCATTCACTTTCATATATTCTCCTAGAAGAGGCACACCAGCTGCTAAGATGGTGGACAATGTTTCCTATAGTGATAAGAGTAGAAGATTTAAGGAATTAGTGAAGCATTTAGAGGTTAATATTGAAAAGGACGCTTTATCATATGTTGGTAACACATATAAGGTCCTTGTAGATGGAGTTAGTAAGACGGATGAAAACATGCTTTCTGGATATACCGAAAGTAATAAGTTAGTTCACTTTAAAGGTGCTCCAGATTTAATCGGAAAAATCATTAATGTAAAAATTAATGAAAGTCATACCTATTCATTACTTGGAGAAATAGTGAATGGATAAAGTAATCGAACTTACTTACGAATTAAAAGAAGAATTAAATTCTCTTCCGTTATTCCAAGAATATAAAAGAATCAAACATCTAGTAGATACTTCTAGCGAACTCAAAGAGATGAAAGAAGAGATTGCTAGAACTAGCGACAAAAGCAAAAAAGATAGTCTTCTAAAGGAATATAAAAGTCATCCATTAATGGTCAATTATGACGCTTTAGAAAAAGAAGTTAGCGAATATCTATTAGAAATCTGCGAAATTATTAATAAGAAGTGATGAATTTCACTTCTTTTTGTTATATAGTGTTTCCATGATTTATGTAGTAATGGGACCAACTTGTAGCGGTAAAACCGAAGTTGCTAACGCAATCATGGATAAACTTGGTTGTGAAGCGATTAATTTTGATGCATTCCAAATCTATAAAGATATGAATGTTGGAACTTCAAAATTAGAACAAAGTGATCCACATTACACAAAATATCATCTCCTAGATATTGTTCCGCCAAGTGAATCATTCTCGGTTATGCAATTTCAAAAACTTGCTAGAGAAGAAATATCTAAGGCACTTAGTAAAAACAAAAATGTCGTACTAGTGGGTGGAACAGGTTTATATCTTAGAGCGACTATATACGATTATGAATTTGAAGTAGAAGAAGCTAGAGATGATTCTGATTTAGAAAAGTTAGATAATCATACTTTGTATGAAATGCTTCAAAAACTCGATTATGAAGCTAGTTTAAAGATTCACGAGAATAATCGCAAGCGTCTACTTAGAGCGGTATCAATGATTAGAAGTAGTGAACTAACTAAATCAGAAAGAATCAATTCTCAAAAGCACGAAATAATCTATCCGGAAATAAAACTTCTATTTTTATCTCCAAATCGTGATATCCTATATGAAAAAATTAATTCAAGAGTTATCGACATGGTAAATAATGGATTGGTCGATGAAGTGAAATCACTTTTAGAAAAATATGACCTATCCATCACCGCTAGACAAGGAATCGGATATAAAGAAATAATCGACTTCCTACATGGGAATTGTTCTTTAGATGATGCAATTGTGCTTATTCAAAAGAGAACAAGGAACTACGCTAAACGTCAAGTAACCTTCTTCAAGAATCAGTTTGAATACGAATTATTTGAAACAAAAGAAGAGTTACTAAAATCGATCAAGGGGGAATAGATAATGTTAGACATTTATCAAATTGCTGAAAAAGCAGGTATCAAAAAAGAATATGTCATACCTTATGGATTAGATAAGGCCAAAATTGATTTAAAAATCAAAGATGAACTCAAAGATAAGAAAGACGCTAAACTCGTTTTAGTTACTGCTATTACACCTACTAAAGCTGGAGAAGGCAAAACAACAACTACAATTGGTCTACATGATGGATTAAGAAGAATTGGAGTTAAATCCTTAGCAGTTTTACGTGAACCTTCTTTAGGTCCTGTGTTTGGTGTTAAAGGTGGTGCGGTTGGTGCTTTAAAATCTACAATTGTTCCTAGTGATGATATCAATCTTCACTTTACAGGAGATTTCCACGCATTAACTTCCACAATTAATTTAATCTCCGCAATTATTGAAAATAGTGTTTTTCAAGGTAATTTACTTAATATCAATCCAGATCGTATTGTTTGGACTAGAGCCCTTGATATGAATGACCGTTCACTTCGTGAAATTACAGTCACAAGTTCTGATTCCAAGCATTCAATTACTCATAAATCAGAATTTGTTATTACAGTTGCTAGTGAACTTATGGCTATCTTCTGTATCGCTAACGATGAAGAAGAGTTCTTAAATAGAACTGAAGATATCATTGTTGCCTATACATATGATGAGAAGCCAATCACTGTTAGAGATTTACATATCCGTGGTGCTATTTATAAATTAATGCACGCAGCGATGAACCCTAACCTTGTTCAAACTCTTGAAGCAAATCCAGTATTAGTCCATGGTGGACCATTTGCGAATATTGCTCATGGATGTAATTCAGTTGCTGCCACTAAACTCGGATTAAAACTCGCTGATGTAGTTGTTACTGAGGCTGGCTTCGGTGCTGATTTAGGTGCAGAAAAGTTCTTAGACATTAAATGCCAAAGAGCTGGCTTAAAACCAGATGCAGTAGTGGTTGTTGCTACTGTAAGAGCTCTTAAACTTCATGGTGGAGTTAAATTCGATGATTTAGATAAAGAAAATATCGAAGCGATGAAAGCAGGTATTTGTAATCTAAAGAAACATGCGGAAAATATGAAAGGATATGGTATCCCAGTTATTATTTCTGCTAATAGATTCCCAAGCGATACAGATGCTGAATTAAAAGAATTAAAAGCGTGGTGTGTTTCTAACGGATATAGATTTGCACTTAATGAAGGTGCAATTAAAGGCTCCGAAGGAGCAGTGGAACTCGCAACTGCAGTAAAAGATATCCTAGATAACGAAAAATCTAACTATAAGCCTTTATATCCTATTAATGATGATAATTATTCAATCAAAGATAAGATCGAAAAGATTTCTAAAGATATTTATGGAGCAGGTAATGTTGTTTATACCGATCTTGCTAATGAACAAATTGCTCAATATGAGAAAATGGGCTATAAGGGATTAGCGGTTTGTATGGCTAAAACACCAAACTCCATTACTGATGATGCTAAAGTGCTTGGTGCTCCTACTGGATTTACAATCACAGTTAGAGAAGTTAGATTATCTGCAGGAGCAGGATTTATCGTTCCTCTTACTGGTGCTGTTATGACTATGCCAGGACTTCCAAAGGTTCCAGCAGCAGTTAAAATGGAAGCAAAATAAAAAAGTTTAAGAAAATTTTTAAAAAAATCACAAAATCTCCCTCTTTATTAATATGAGAGGGATTTTTTATGAAAACTTTATTACTACAAAATTTAACTAAGAGATATCTAATCAAAAAAGATAAGTATTTCACTGCTTTAAAAGCTACAAATATTTCCTTTGATTCAACTGGGTTAGTAGCAATAGTGGGCAAATCAGGAAGCGGAAAATCCACGTTGCTTAATCTAATTGCTAGGATTGATACTCCTTCAGATGGAGATATCTTTTTGAATGGAAAATCGTATAAGACATTTAAGAAAAAGCGGATAGAGGAGTTCTATAACAAAGATATTGGAATAGTGTTTCAAAGTTATCATCTATTTGAAGATAAGTCAGTTATATTTAATGTTGAATTGCCTTCTTTAATCGGCGGAATAAATAAGAAAAAAGCAAAAGAAAAGGCGACAAATATATTAGAAAAAGTTGGAATAAATAGGAACCAATTCGAGCAAAAAGCAAGTCTACTTTCAGGAGGAGAAAAGCAACGTGTCGCTATTGCTAGAGCAATAATAAATTCTCCAAAAATTATATTGTGTGACGAACCTACAGGAGCGCTTGATTCTAAGAACTCTAAACAAGTTATGGATATTATAAAAAAGCTAAGCAAAGAGCAATTAGTTATCATGGTATCACACAACCTACAAATAGTTAATGAATACGCGGATAGAATTATTGAAATTGCGGATGGCCAGATTGTAAAAGATACTACAAAAAATAAGTGCCAAGAAGTAGGGACAACGGAAACTAAAAAACACAATTCTTCAAATTCTTGGATCGATAAATTTGCGTCTAGTAACTATAAAAAAAGAGCATTGCGAAATATCCTTAGTTCAGTTGCGTTAACCATCTCTTTATCTATGCTATATTTAGTTGTTGGATTCATGACAAACAAAGACAGCTCAATTAGAAATGCATGTTATCGACAATTTGATTTTGGTGCTGGAACTGTGTCTTTAGAAGAGAAGACAATGAGCAGTGGAACATTATCTTTAACTAAGTCAACTAGACCATCTTTAGACTCATTAACTTCAAATTTGAAAATTTCAGAAAAATATGAGATTTGCTTAAATTACTCGGCAATTCTACCACAAAATATTCGAATTTTATATGATAATGAAGTAATTGAAGATTTGGTTTTTACTCCAATTTACTCTTTTGACGACACTCATATTGATAAAGATTTACTAGTAGAAGGTAGACTCCCAAACACCGATAGTTTTGGTGAGATCGTGATTAACGAAACCGCTGCTCGAGTTATATCTACCTCGATAAAGAAAGATGCTATTAATGAGTATTTGTATTTAGATCATTCTATTGAGACTAACTATATAAATGAATACGAAGAATACATAAGTGATACATTCTATTTGTATAAAGAAATTCAGATAGTTGGAGTGGTCAAAGAAATCAACTATCTTCCGTCTCCCAAAATCTATTATTCTTATAGTGCGTTTGAAGAATTTACAAAAGAATATGTTCTTGAAAATCTATCAACCTACAACAATTCAAAAACTACATGGTATGATAGAGTGGCTCATGCTGAAGATTATTCACCATTATCTTCGTATTCATACTCGCTATTTTTAAAGGATTATAGAGATAGAGAATACCCATTTTTGGAAGATGTTTTTACTGATGGTTTGGTGTATTCTTCTTCCTCTATTTTATTAACTAATTCGCTCTTTAATTTCCTATCAGTTGCGGAGTATGGAGTTCTTCTATTTTTGATTATCGCTTTTATTGGTACGGTTTTGATTTTAAGTATCATGTCATTTACCAATTTTTCAGAAGATCACAGGAGTAGCGCAATCCTTACTTCAATTGGAGCGTCTCAAGAACAAATTGAAGAAATCTATTTAGAAGAGTCTTTTATAAATGGCTTCTTATCTTTTCTATTATCAATCCCAATATCAATAGGTGTATCTAAACTGATAAATCATATTGTTCATCTATTTATTGATATTGAATCTTTAATTTCGATTCCTCTTTTTGAGTTTTTAGGGAT
>CAMOSZ010000015.1:0-12021 GCA_946625285.1 uncultured Caryophanales bacterium
CTTCTAATGTTTGTAATTCTAGGAATTCACCAATACCTTGATATTCATGAACAACATAATCGCCAGGAGAAAGGTCTTCTCCACTTCTAACAATGGTGGCTTCTTTAAATCTATTATCAAATCTTGTAACTCTAATTTTATGGTTAAAGAGCTCTTTACTAGTCAAGAAAACCACTCTTTCATCATCAAGAACAAATCCTAGTGGCAAAGAAGAGATAGCTAAACCGACTTGTCTTTTTGAAGGTAAGGAGAAAGCATCCACCATTTCAAATGGGATATTCTCACTATTAAGTAAGTCGATCAAACTCTCTAATTGCTCTTTAGAATCGAGAGAAATATTAACTTTGTAATTTAAATTAGTGTATGAACGAATAATATTTACCGCATCAATGTCTTTATTTGACTCAAAAGGAACATTTTTACAGTTAAATGTGATATCACGTTCATCTCTTTGCAAGACTGCAGTTCTAATAAGTCTAGATCTATTAAAATGAAGTCGATCAAAATCAAAAAATAATGATAAATGAGAAATAGCCTTTCCAGATTCAAATAATTCATTTAGGAAAGTTAAGGCTTCCTCATTCATTAATTGAGCGCTTTCATTAAGCGCATGTTCATCAACTAAAGCAACATTATAATCAGAGCAATAATCCACTAAAGAAGTCTTGCTTTTACTAATCAAAGAATAATAACGATATAGGTTAGGAGAGTAGTTATATTCCAATATGTCTTGAATGTCACTTTCGACCACATTTCTTAAGTTATCAAAATCCGCAGGATGTAGATGCTCTTTATCTTTTTCAAGTTGAGACATTATTATCTCAGGAGCGGCTTTACTCTCCTCTTCAGTAAATAAGAAATCATTTGCAGGAAGAATATCAACTTTACTAATTTCATCCTTGCTAGTTTGAGTGGCAATATCAAAAAACCTAATTGATTCAATCTCATCTCCAAAGAGCTCAATTCTAATTGCGTCATCATAGTTAACAGAATAGATATCAAGGATGTCTCCTCTAGAGGCAAATTGAAGTGATTGATCAACTTTATTGACTTGGAAATATCCAGCTTTAACAAGTTTCTTTTTTACTTCAATCAAATTGATTTCTTGACCGACTTTAAACTTGATTGTGTTATCTAAAAATACTTGTTTTTCAGGCAAAAATCTTAAAACTGAGGCGAGATTTGCCACTATAATTTCATTTTTGCCATTTAAAATCTCGTTAAGTGTGTAGATTCTATTCGCCGCCATTTCCTTGCTTAAAGAAAGATTTTCTGCTCTTATTAATTCGTCATTAATGAACATCGAAATCTTGTTTTTTGGAAGTAAGGTTTTAAGTAAAGAATAGATCTTTTGGGCCTTGTATAAATTAGAAGCAATAAGTAAATATTTTTGACCTTCCTCTTTAAAAGCGGTTGCAGTTAATAGAGAGATTCCAGTTAAATCGTTAACGACAAAATGCCCACTTCTTGATAAGAAGGGGGGTATCGCTTTATTCGATTTGATGAGGTCAAATAGGTTCGTTCACTTACCTCCTAGTTATATTTTGTCATTGCTTTATCAAAGTTGCCCTTGAGAATATCTTTTAGCGCGTTAGCAGCGTCGACTATCGCTTCATCGATCAAGACTCTTTCTTCTTTGCTTGGTTTTGATAAGACATAATCAATACTATTGTAGGTTGGCTCTCCAATTCCTACTCTGATACGTTTAATATCTTGAGTTCCTAAATTATCAATGATATTTTGAATGCCGTTATGTCCGCCGCTAGAACCGCTTGGTCTAAGTCTAATTCTGCCTGGAGCAAGAGCCATATCATCATAGATAACAATAATATCTTCAATTTTAATTTTAAAATAGGAAACAATTTCTCTAACTGATTCTCCTGATAGATTCATAAATGTTTGAGGCTTGAGCAAAAAGACATCTTCATCAAAGACTTTTCCTCTTCCCACTAACCCTTTAAATGATTCTTTATCAATATCAATTTGAGCGAGTTCGCTGAAAAGATCAATAACATCGAATCCCATGTTATGTCTTGTATGCTCGTATTTCTTTCCAGGATTTCCTAAACCAACAATTAATTTCATAGCGACACTATTATATCAAACATTAATAATAATTAATGCTTATTTACTATTCTTTTTGAAATATGTATTTCTTTCTTTAATATAAGCTAAAGCTTCTTTTAATTCTTCTCTTCTACGAATAAAGCAACCCATTATTACTTTTTTGTTAATTGCTTTAATATACATTGAATCTTTTTTATCTTTGATAGCCAATTCTCCAAAAGGATATGTATAAGTTACTTCGTCTCCAGTAGCGAGTAATGTTGATTCTTCTACACGATCTTCAAACACTTTTAAAGATACAGGAGCCTTATTAGCGATTAATCTCTTATAGAAGTTAGCAGGGATAACATAGAATTGGAAAACATTAACAATAACGAATATAACGCCTAATATAGCGATTAAAACATAGAAGAGTGTCATATTAAACATCATGACAACAAACGCTAGTCCAAAGGCGAATGAAAGCGCTCCATCACTAACGATAATTGATCCACGTGTTAAAAATAACACAAAGTCATATATTTCAGTCTTAGTATAATTTCTTTCTTCGGATAAATATGAATATTTAGGAACCATAGGAGTCACCTCTATTGAATCATTATCTACCACGGATGCTTTCGTTAATTTAGTGAACTTTTTTATTTCTTCATTTCCGACCCCAAGATTAGTGGTCATCTTAACTGTAATTAAATCATTTTCGCCTTCATCTTTTCTTCTTCTATAAAACATAAAGACAGAAAATAAATAAATTAACAAATACACAATGAATAAAATAAAGAAGATTACTAAAAAGTAAATAAAATCATATGGAGCAACATATTCTCCACTTCCGTTTTTTGCTTGCATACCAGCGTCAATAAAAAGATAAGCAATAGAGCCTATTAAAGTTGCTGCACCAATCATACAGATGGTGAACAAGATGATATTAATTGGACTAGAGAAATATTTCTTTTTCATATGATTTTCTAAAAATAATGGCCTTCACCCTTGAAGGCAAAGGCCATTATATAATTTTTTTGGCTAATTTATAAGATTATTCTTGTTCGCCACCACTTGGCATTAAGCTGCCGATAATTTGCATAATATCGTTTGTATATGTTGCAGCTTGTGCATCTGTTAATGGTGTGTAGCCTGCTTGTGCATTGTAAGCAAATGCTAATTTAACGGAACCTTGAACGCTTCCGCCATCTTTTGTTTCGATTGCTGCTTTAGCAGAAATTTCTTCTGGAGCGATCTTTGTTGCACCTGTAGTTGTACCAACTAAGACTGAGACACCAGCTTTAACGGATTTAACTGGAAGAGCATCTAACACTTGATTAATTTGTTCTTCTGTTGGTTCAACACCTTGTTCAGCGGCTTGAGCAATAATTTGTTGTTTGTATAATTCGATAGCATCAACGTTCATTGCTGCACCGATTCTAGTAACTGTATCGCCTTCTTTCCAAACTTTAACTTCTGGTAAGAATGCTGCTGTTTGTTCTGACACTTTGGCAAGATCAACTGTTAAATCACCGATAAATTGTGTAAGTGCTGCAAGACCCATTTGAGTTCCGAAACCAACGACATCTGTGATGTATTGTGCTTCTGAGCCTTCTTCTTCACCACCAATTTGCATTGGTGGGAGAGTAATAAATCCTTTTCCACCTGGGAGTAATGTATCAAACATTTGTCCGACATCCATTTCTGGTGCGGTTTCCATTTGAGAGAATACGACGTCAGCAACGTTCTTAAGATTTCTCTTAACACTTGCATCAGATAAGTCTAAATAAACTTTAGCAACTGTTGTTTCTTGAACTGTTTCAACTCTGTAATAAGCGGCAAGGTTAAGTCCGTCGATACCGACTTCTTTACCGTTTAATTGAGGAATGCCTGAAACTTTAGCGGTTAAGCCTCTGACAAAGACTGCTGCAGTTGATGTAGCTGTTGCTGTTGGAGCTGCGACATAAGCATCAATGCCACCTTTTAATGTAGCGTTAACTTTAAATGAAGGAACTTCTTCTTCAGCTGCAACTGGTGCACTCATTTTTGGCATTGTCACTGAGCTTGGATCAAAATTCTTAACGCTTAAGTCTACATCCAACGAGACCTTTGTGACAGAATTGCTGAGGACTTCTGGAACGCTATCAGTAATTGCTTGTAATTGAGCTTCATAAGCGCTTCTTTTTGTTTCATCAGTAATGTCTGCTTCAACGGCTTCTCCACCTGCTGGTAAATTTTCTTGTGTGTTGTAACCAGCGGCTGGTTTGTTACAAGATGCCATCATTAAGACAACTGGTAAAACGAGTAATTTGAGTTTTTTCATAATTAACTTTCTTTTCTCCTTATGTTGGTATTATACAACAAAATTTATAATTTGTTATAAATATGTAAAGAAGATATACTATTAGTTGCTATGAAAATTAAAGAATGGTTTAAAACGTTTCTTGCCGGTATGGCAATAGGAGTTAGTAGCTCCATTCCAGGAGTTTCTGGTGGTACAATCGCAGTAATTTTAAAAGTATACGAAAGACTTTTATGGTCAATTAGTAATCTTTTTAAGTCCTTTAAAAAGGCAGTAATTTATCTAATTCCAATTTTATTGGGTGTCATTGTTGCAATGATTCCAACAATGTATTTAATGGATAAAGCACTTAATGGATTTTTATTCGCAATCGTGTCTTTATTTGCAGGATTCATCATTGGTAGTATCCCAGGTATCACTGATGAAGTAAAAGGTACTACAATTAAGAAAACTCATATTATTGCTTTAGTTGTCTCTTTACTATTAGCGGTTGGATTAGGCATTGCTTCAGTATTAGCAAAGGCTGATGTCACTAGTTTACTTATTGATCCTAAATGGTGGGTTTATCTTATTCTAATTCCAGTAGGATTTGTTGCTTCTGTCGCTTTAGTAGTTCCTGGTTTATCAGGAGGAATGCTTCTTTTATTATTAGGTTTCTATAAACCTTTAATCAGTTCTACAGTGGATGTCGCTAAAGAATGCCTAACAGGTGATTGGTCTAATTTTGGTCACCAAATTGGTATTCTTGCTTGTTTTGGTGTAGGTGTGATTATTGGGTTTTATATCATCTCAAAAATCATGCACTTCTTATTATCTAAATATCGCGTAACAACATTCTATGCGATTATCGGATTTGTTATTGGAAGCACTATCGCATTATATTTCAATTATGAAATATATGAATACTATGTAGCCTGGTCTACTAATGCCCCAATGGCGGTGCCAATATATATTGAAATACCAATTGGAGTTATCTTACTTGTCGTTGGATTAATTGGATCATATATGTTAGTAAGATATAAAAGAAAACAACCTCAGCAAGAAGTAAAAGAAAATGGCGCAAATTAATGCGTCATTTTTTAATCTAATCTATCAAGATTAACAATTATTGAATGATTGATAGTAAGGCCAAAGCTTATTGACCAATTGAATTCCTTGCCACTATTAAGGACATCCTTTTCTCCACCAAATTTATCTTTATAAGCAAATTGCTTACCATAGGTACCGAAATCAAATCTATCTCCAGTTCTAAACAGTGATGTAGCATTTAATAAATTGCCTGTGTTTCTTTGATAGATGTGAGTTGAGTTCACATCATTTCTAATCAAAGATAATAAATTAAAATAAGAATAATTAGGATTAGAACGCGCGAGCGGGGAAACGTGTGGCTCATAGGCGTTACTATTCATATAAGTGTTAGAGAATGCAGTTATGAGGTTACTATGACCTGATTTTGCATTACTCGTTAATTCTGTAGAGAAACTATATTGTCCTGGAAGAGTATAAGTTAATCTAGCGTCAACGTGCCACATTCTCACCCCGATAGCGTTAGGACCACGAGGATAAGAGGCTCCGTTAACTGTATATTGATAAGTAACATCAAAGTTATTTAAACCATCAGGAGTGTATAGTTCTAATAAGATATATTCATCAAATGGTGAATTATATGAATTCCATTCAGGAGTTAATAAAATTAACTCACCACTACCTTGGAACGAATGTAATAAGATTGAACAATCATCTGTAGGAATAAATGGTTTAACCCAGCCAAAAGACATTACTGAGAATGGATCATGACCTCCGACATTATAATCTTGCATAGAGAATCCACCTGCGGATAAATAAGCATTTTCACTATAATCGTAATAATCTTCTAATCCAAACACGTGACCCATTTCGTGAATATATGTGTGAGTGTCAATCTTACAATATGTGGTTGATCCTTTATAGTAGTTAGATCCTGTTTTGTCTCTAGCAGACTTCACTCCATACATAAAGTCATAACTTGCCCAGAAGAATGTTTTTGCAACAGGATTGCTTACATTGCTTACTGCTGATTCAACATAGAAGCAGAATGCCCAAAGGTTACTATATTTTTGATAATCTTCATCTACTCCATTAGATGCACAATCAGGAGCAGCGTAAATAACGATAACTCCATCAAGGTATCCGTCTCCATCACTATCGTAATCGCTTCTTGATTCGTCTTGATGGTTAGTAAAATACCAGTTAGTAGCTCTAGTCACTAAAGCCTGAGTATTAGTAGCTTTGCTAGAATCATCATTTCCAATATCTGACACTGTTAGGTTTGGTTCATACCATTCACTAACTGTACCAATGATATTTAAAGCGCCTCTACTTTCAGTGCGATAATAAGAAGAAACACTATGCCAACCAGTATCTCCTTCTGCTCCAAAATAAGCATCTTTAATATCGTTTCTAATATTAGTTTTAGCGTCATTAAGGCTAAAGAAGTCCGCTGAATCGGTTAACCATAGAGGAATAACGAGTAATTTTACATCGCCAGAAGTTGGGCAATTTCTCGCTGATAAATCTTTATATGTTTGAGCGATAGTAGTCTCATTAACTGCCGCCTCAACTGTGAAGTCAATGGTCTTAGAAATATATGTTTCAATTCCACTTAGTGCTCTTACAACGATGGTCGTTGTTCCTTCTCTAGATTCATAGAAAGAGAAACTATTTCGATCATTCTTTTTAATAACTGTTGATTCTTTATTTGAATATGCTTCAAACTCCACTGTACAATCGCTTGGAGTAATTCCAGTTACAGTAACAGTAACTTCATCCATTGTTTTAATTGTGCTTGGACTAGTAGTAGTCAATGAGAAGTCGGTGACATAAACTTGTTCACTATAAACTTTGACATCGATTGTGTTAGATTTTGTCGCACCTAAATAAGTAGTTAATTTATATGTTCCTTCTTCTGTAAATGGAGACTTATAATCATAAGTTCTGCCTTCTTTAACTAAAGAAACAGTTGTTTTATATAAAGGAACTTCTTCTGTGGCTCCATTACTATATGTAGCGGTTATTTTAAGTTCATTAGCGTCTTTAAAAACATCGCCTAATAAATAAGCATTATGTAAATCATTAATCTCTAAATTAGTAACTGTTTTAAGTCCAGTAGGAAAACCAGCACAACTAGAAAGCGCTAATCCTAAAATGGCAGAATAGAGAAATTTACGTAACTTATTCATATATGCACATATTTTATATCATGAAAGATAAAAATTCATCTATATAACAAAAAAGGACCATAAGGTCCTTTGAGTTGCTATATATACACTTTTAGAAAATGTTTGTCCAACTTGTGAATAATGTGTCACTAGATGAGTAGTCAATGTCTGCACCATAGTATCTAAATAATGGTACAAAGACACATAGTCCGTGTGATTCACCAGCTTCATTTCCTGCGGTGTTATGAATCACTACATTCTTAAGAGCGTTTCTACAGGCATTAACAGTTGTTTTGATGGATGAGAAGTCACTTGAACTATATAGTTTATTAAACATATCAAGTGCATCAAATGTTCCAAAGAAGATCCATCCGTGAGCGTAATAGTAATATGCTTGAGAGTCACTATCCCAAACCTTATCAAACCAATCTTCGTGATATCCATAATTTTCGACGAGTTCTTCGTACTCGCTTTCTTCGTAATAGTCACCACCATAGCTCTTTACATTTTTGTTAAGCATGTTTGCAAAGGCTTTTTCTTTAGTGCTATTAGAGATAACACTCTTCATAGATGATGCGAATGCATCAAACGCTGTCTTATATTCATCCATTTTGGTTAAATCTAAGACAGATAATGTTTGATCGTTAGCGTATCCTGGATAAGCGCTAGAATATGATTGAACAAATCCGTCACAGATATTGCTTAATACTGTCTCAGTATCTTCTCCACGATATAAGTCATCTAACCATGTATCATAATCCCAGCCTTCGCCAGCTTCTGATTCTTCAGCAGCCACCATATAGTTGAAATATTGGCTATTAAATAAGGCGATATCTTGAACTTGCATTAAGCAGCAATCGTATCCAACCCACTCCCAATTTTCAGTGATGTTTAATTGATTACGAACATTTGTAAATGCGTTATGACATTCAATTGGTGTTAATCCATCATCATAGTTTTCATCAAAGCAGCAGCCAGTCATCGCACCACCATGATTCCAGAAGATAACGCTTGTCTTGCTTGCTGGATAAGTTTCTAATCCCCATTTTAAGAAGGATTCAAATGTTGATTGCTTACCCATTGAAGCTTTAGTTAAAGAACTAATTTTCTTAAGTGCACCATTTCTAACTTCATATCTTTCTAGATATTTGGAACTGATTCCATATTTAGTGCTCCAAGATTTTGCACCACCAGTTTCCATAACGATGTTAACGTTTGCTGGTTGGTTTTTAACGGATAAGATTTCAGTGATATCTTTTGTTGCTAATTTATTTTTACTTTCAAGGTCAGCACCACAGATATAAAGAAGAATAGTATAGCTTCCATCATCAACAACACTATCTGCAACTGTAATAGCACAGTTAGCTTTAATAGATGATTTTGCTTTTAAAGAAGCAGTTACGATAGCAGTTTGGCCTGCTGTAGCAGTTTTGCTAATAGTAACTTTTCCGTTAGCGTCAACTGAAGCAACACTTGTATTACTTGAAGCCCAACTGACTTCTTTATATTGAATCGCATAGCGAGGTAATAAACTAACAGTTAATGTTTTGCTTTCACCTGGAGCGATTGATAATTCATTTTTGCTTAATTCAATTGAAGTAGGTGTGGTTGGAGTAGAGCTCTCAGCAGTAACCTTAATTGAATGGATGTATAAAGTATTTGTTACGCAGTTAACTGTGAATTTGATATTGCCATCAAATGATGTAGATCCAGTTTTGCTAATGGTCGCACTTCTAGGAGTTGCTCCTCCGCTTTTTGTAAGAGTTGCAGTACCAAAAGAGTTATTACCAATAGTAACTGAAATATTTCCAGAGCCACTAGTTGTGGTTGTTGAGTATTTAAATTCAATAGAACTAACATTTGTGTAAGTAAAAGAAGAAGTAGCACCTGCTCCGTTAGAAGTGTTATTTACTCCAACTGCATGTTTAAGGGAGTTATATGTAAATCCATCTAAATCAGAGACCCAGCCACTATTACTGGTTTCCCAAGAAGAACTGGTAAAAGATTCTTCATTACCTGAAGGACCAATAATCGTGCCTCCTCCACTAATGTTAATATTAATACAACTTGATAAGGACAAGGTCGCGAGAAGGATTAATGCTTTACTTAAATGTTTCATTTAAATTACTCCTTTCGTCATTGAGATATTATAGTATCCACTATTTGAAAAATAATTGCAACAACTTTTTGTTCACAAAAAACCGCATTGTTTACAAGCGGTCCTTTATATTAGTTGTCGGTTAAATTCGTTTTTTGTTTTTGATGAAATAAGTAAGCACAACACCACTAGAGATAATTAATATTGCACCAATCAAATAAAACATTGATGGATTCTCTTCTATATCAAAAGTGTTCTTATTACTTGCTAAAAGATTACTATTATTGATTGATTCTCCATTTGCTCTAGCCCAAGCATTTAATCTTGCCCATTCTAATGAATAAGCATTATTAGTGGATAAAATAACTCTTTGATGATTGTTTAATAAGTTAAATGCTTCTTTAGCGGTCGCATAGTAATGATGTTCATTATCTTTACAATATCCAAGGTTTTGGGTGTAATCCATGTGCAGATATCTGGTGATAAACGTTTCTATTCCAACACAGTCTTCGCCTCTACCAATATCAACACTAGTTGATCCTGAATATAGAGTGACAAGTTCAATATTTGCTCTTTTCTTGTTTGCGGTTGTTTCAATCTTTACAGAAGAGACAGGATTAGCAAAGCTAACTTCATAATTTGAATATGAAGATGTAATCGTTTTAGACGTCCCGCCAATTTTAAGAGATACACCGGTATCACTTCCATATGACTTAGCCTTAACCACTACTTTATTAATACTTGTAGAAGAGTATTTCACAGTAACATATCCAGTATTGCTACCAGAGCCTAATCGAATGCTGTTATTTTCAATTGTTGTGTATCCACCAGTTTCTACGGTTACTCCAGAACTTAATACTTGCTTATTTGTTGAATAATTAACAGTACCAATAACTGATTCAGTGCTTTCTCCTTCCATTACTGTTCGATATGAGTTAACAACTATCTCATAAGTTACTGACTTACTAACACCATTTTCGGTATAGGTAACAGTAATAGTTTTTACGCCTCTAGTAGACATGTTAGGAGACGAAATACTTGTAGGAAGTACGTTATTTTGGCTTCCATCGTCATAATGAGCAATGCAATTTCCGGTAAATGAAAATGCCTTATTTACTTCATATAAAGTAGTCTGTCCACTTAAGGAAATTGAAGTTAATTTCTTTTGAATAACAGGAGCAGTTACTTCAATCATTAATTCAATAGAAACATTAGGATTTTCCACTGATGTAAGAGTTAAAATCTCTGATCCTTCTTTTAAAGCAGTGATCCTTCCGTTTTCAAAAGAAATGGTTCCATCATCCATATAAAGTTCATAGTCTACTTCAGTAGAATATGTTCCAGTTCCATTAACGGTCCACTCTAAATCAAAAGTATCTCCAACTTCTAGACTAATAGAATCACCACTAACATTATCAAGTGTAATATCAGTTACTCCATCGCTATAGCTTTCTAAACCAAGGAATCTATCAACATTAAGTCTTCCGTGTCCTGCCCAACTTGGATTGCCAGGAATAGAATCACAAGAACTATATAAAGCCTCTTCTACTTCACTAACAGTTGCGCTTGGATATTTTTGCCTATATAAGGCAATTGCGCCAGCCACTAAAGGAGAAGAGAAAGATGTGCCTTGAGTCTTCTTATAAGAATTAGAGGCACCCTTATCAGCGACATAAACTGTTCCAGGCGCTACTAAATCAATTCCATAAGTATTAGAATAATCTGCTTTAGATGTTGAACTTGATTCCGCTAAAGAACCAACTGAAATAACATGGTTATTACTAGCAGGATAAGATGGTTCACTAGTGTTATAGTTTCCAGCAGCAGCCACTAAAACAATGTCATTGTTATAACATCTATTTAAATAATAAGTTAATATTGTTGAACAATTTGTAGATGCACCCATTGTGTAGCCATTATAAGTAACCTCATGTTCATAAGATTGGAAAGACATATTAATGACTTTTACACCTCTAGAGATGCAATCTTCTAACGCTAATTGGGTGGCACCAAATTCATATCCGTTTTTGGCATTAGTAACTTTATAAATATATAAATCAACATTAGGGGCAATACCTGCTCCACCTACTCCATTAATTAAGCTTGCTGCGCAAGCAGCAACATTAGTGCCGTGTCCTAAAGAGTCGTCTAATTTGCTTTGATGTCCTGAAGAATATTGGTAAATGGTCCAACGTGAATTGTCGTAATCATATCCATAATATTTAGAGTAGCCATTAATAACACTTACTCCATTATTAATGAAGTCTTCATGGTTATAATTAAGGCCGCTATCAATGATAGCAAGCTTAACTGATTCACCTCGATATGAAGTAGGAGCAAGCTTGAAATTCATACATGAAAAAGAATAACTATTTTGA
>CAMOSZ010000016.1:0-7091 GCA_946625285.1 uncultured Caryophanales bacterium
GATAAACTCGATAAAGGTAATTGGACTTATGAAACCGGTAACGGAAGTGGTGGCTGGGGAAATAACGAAGCTGAATATTACACAGATAGTAATGATTTCGTCAGTGATGGAGTTTTAACTATTCGAGCGAAAGCGGAAAATAGAGGAAACTTCAACTACACTTCAACAAGAATCAAAACTCAAAACAAAGTCCATTTTACTTATGGTTATGTTGAAGCGAGAATTTCTCTTCCAGTAGTTACAGGTATGTGGCCAGCGTTTTGGATGATGCCAAATGACTCAGTCTATGGAGGATGGCCTCATTCAGGAGAGATTGATATTATGGAGGCCAAAGGAAGAATTACTAATCAAAGTTCTTCTGCGCTTCACTTTTCTAATCATGATGGAGGATATCACGATTATGTCGCTCATGAACAAAACGGACATAATATCGCTGAATATCATAAATACGCAGTTGAATGGAAAGCAGATACAATTAGATATCTAATTGATGATGTGTGTCACTTCCAAGTCAATAAAAGCCAATGGCAAACTAGAGGTAGCACTAGTGAGTTAGCTCCTTTTGATAAAGATTTTTACATCATTTTAAATCTTGCGGTTGGAGGACATTTTGATAACTATCAAATGCCACCTTCTAACTTTATTAGCGCGGATATGAAAATTGATTATGTGAGGGTATTCAAATAATGAAAAAAGGTTTAGTATTCCCATTAGTGGCTATTCTTTTATCTAGTTGTAACCCTCAACCTGCTAATACAATTCCAGCAGGATATGAACTTTTCTATGAAGAAAATTTTGATGGAGATAAATTAGATCGTGCTGTTTGGTCATATGAAACCGGTAACGGTAATAGTGGTTGGGGTAATGATGAAGTTGAATATTATAAAGAAGACAATGCGGTTGTTAAAGATGGACAACTTCACATTATTGCAAAAAAAGAAAGTGTTGGAGGTTTTAACTATACTTCCGCGAGAATTAAAACAGTTAACGAAGTTAAATTCAAATATGGAATTGTTGAAGCAAAGATTGCTTTGCCTCATCAAAAAGGTTTATGGCCAGCATTCTGGATGATGCCTAATGACTCAGTTTATGGAGGATGGCCTCATTCAGGTGAGATTGATATCATGGAGGCTGATTGTGGATATGAATTTGGCACTTCTTGTGCAATTCATTATTCCTTAACTGGTGGTTCCCATGCTTATGACACTGGTTATAACAATATGCGTACTAGAGACTATCAATATTCTATTACTGAGTTCCATATCTATAAATTAGATTGGCAAGAAGATATGATATCAGTCTACGTTGATGATAGACTGATTAAGGAGTTCCCACAAAGAATGTGGTCTACTGCAAGTGTATCTAAAGATGAAAATCCGATTGCTCCATTTGATCAAGAATTCTACATTATTCTAAATATGGCAGTCGGTGGTAACTATGTTAAAGGAAATATACCTGATGGCGACTTTACTTCTGGAGAGATGATTGTCGACTACATTAGAGTGTACACTTATGAAGGAGAATAAATATGGCAAGAGAAAAAATGTCTAGAGAAGAAAGAAAAGCTCTTGAAAGACAACAAGAACATGAAGAAAAAATCCTTTCTAAAAAAAGAGAAGTTGTCTATAAGGAAATGATTCAGGCCCAAAAGGTCTCTTTAAGAGAAGACAAAACCGCTCCAACTGATTCTTTTATTTCCCTTCAACATATTAATAAAATCTACCCTAACCGTGTCCAAGCAGTCTTTGATTTCAACTTAGAAATTAAAGAAAAAGAATTTATCGTTTTTGTCGGTCCTTCTGGATGTGGTAAATCCACAACTCTAAGAATGATTGCCGGACTAGAAGAAATCACTGGTGGTGATTTATATATTGATGGCGAATTCGCGAACGAATTAGAACCAAAAGATAGAGACACTGCGATGGTCTTCCAAAGCTATGCTTTATATCCACATATGACAGTCTATGACAATATGGCGTTTGGTTTACAAATGAGACATGTTCCGAAAGACGAAATTGAAGAAAGAGTAAAGAAAGCAGCGGAAATCTTACAAATCACTGAATATTTAGATAGAAAACCAAAGGCGCTTTCTGGTGGTCAATGTCAACGTGTTGCTTTAGGCAGAGCGATTGTGAGAAACGCGAAAGTCTTCTTAATGGATGAACCATTATCTAACTTAGACGCCAAACTTAGAGTGCAAATGAGAAGTGAAATTGTTAAGCTTCATAATGAACTTGGAGCAACTACAATTTATGTTACCCATGACCAAATTGAAGCGATGACAATGGCCAGTAGGATCGTTGTTATGAATAAAGGTTATATCCAACAAATTGGAGCGCCTAAAGTTATTTATAACCACCCTGCAAATACATTTGTCGCGACATTTATTGGTTCTCCTGCAATGAACATCATTGAAGGAACATATCATAAAGATCATATCGACTTAGGTGGAATTACTTCGTTTAAGTTAGATAAAGATATGATTAAGGCACATGATGAATTCTATAACGCAGAAATTAAAAAGGCCGAAGATAGAATTGAAGATATTAGAGCGACTTTAACTAAATACGAAGAAGAAAACACTGCTCCTAAAAAGAAAGGCGCAGAAGCTATCTCTATTGAAGATATTGTTAAAGAAGAACTCGATAGCGATCCAGAAGTTATCACTCTTAGAGAGAACATTGCTCACTATAGAAATTGCTTAGAGAGTGATCATCCAATTTTATTTGGTATTAGACCAGAAGATATCGTTGAGAAAACTTCTTCAGTCCTTGTTAAAAATCCAAGTGACCACATTAAATTAGAAGTTAGCATTGCTGAATTACTTGGTAATGAATATTACGCGCATGTTGATTTTGCGGGAAAAGATGTCATTGCAAAAGTCAATGCAGAACTCAATGTTGAGAAGGGACAAACACTAGATTTAGTTTTAAATCTTGATAAATATTCATTATTTGATAAAGTCAATGGTGCTAATATCAAACCATACAAAGAATAATGAAGGAACTTATTAATCAACAAACAATTACCGATTTAAAGAAAAGTCGAACATATATTATTTGGGGAATTACCATCGTTTTACTCTTGGCTAGTGCGATTAGTGTTCCTCTTTTCTTATTTGCGAGTAGAGACAATAAAATATTATTCAATATCTTGCTTGCTGTCCTTTGGACAGTTGGTGCAAGTTTTGTCTTATATTTTATTGTGGTCTCTTTAGTGCCTATTAATAATCTCATTAAGATTTCTAACGCTTCTTTAAGCGGTAATAAATTCTCTACGAAAGGAAGAGTGATATCAATCAATTCTAAAATCACTCATTACCGTGGAATAGCTGTTAGCGAAATGAAGGTTTTAGATTTAGAAGAAAATAACAAAGAGTATATTTTCTATGTTGAAGAGAGTAGTTCTTCAACTTTTGAAGTGAATAAAGAATATCAATTTGTCACATATCAATCGTTGGTCGTGAGTTATGAAGATTTATAGAGATTTAGGAAAGGGGAAATCGTATTTTTACTATTATGGCTGGTCCATCTTAGTGTTTTTTGTCGCTTTCTTTTTCATCTTCTTCTTTATCTTCCAGGCGATGTTCTACGTTAAAAGAACCGAAAGAGTGGATCTCTTTATCGCTGCATTTGGATTAAAAGATTATGAATATTCAAATAAGATTCAAAAAGAATTTAAAGACCAAGGTTTAGTGGAGATGAATATCTATTCATATATTGAAGATGACATTAATATTTATAACTACTTTTCTGCGAATGGAGAAAATGCGGATTATGTCATTTTCTCTGAAACAAACATGAATGATTTACAAGATTATGTTAAATATAACTATTTCCCTCTATCTGAATTAGAAACTGAAGTGAGTAAAGTAAGTGAGTTTGAAACTTTTGAATTTGAAAGTGTTGCCTACGGCATCAAAATCTTTGATAAAGATAATGACGCCTATAACAACAAATACAAATTCAAAGACTTAATTGAATTCACTAAAGAGGGAAAAGAAAAAGAAAACTATTACTTACTTGTCGATAACGGTTCCCCTAATTTTGATAAAGAAGGTGGACACACATTAGGCTATTCCGTATTAGATTACTTTTTAAGTGATATGACTGTATAATTTGGACATGGAACAAAATATCAAAACCCCTGATAATCGATTTGAATTATTAAAAGATCGTCTAAAGACGAGATTTTTTGATTTCATGTTAGTGTCTTTACTCACTGGCATTTTCTTAGTCCCTTATATCGTTTGGGTTGTTCTTATTAATACCTCTCAAGCTTTTGTGGCCACTGAAGAGAATTATTTATTAATTGCTTTATTAGCATATGGTCCTTATATCCCTTTAGCGATGATATTTGGTTTAGGAGTAGTAGGCGCTTTATATTTCTCTAAAAGATTAGCCTTCGGAGAAGGGGCGAATGCGAGTAAGGATTTCTTCTACGGGATTAGTAAAAACTGGAAGGCTGGCTTATTTGCGTTCTTTGTTATTGGGCTATTATATTTCTTACTTTCTTACACAAAAGTAGTGGTGATGTACACCGACACAATTGATGGAGTACTTAAAGGAGCGATTATCGGTTTCCTTTATGTTGCTTTCTTTGTCGTTTGTATGATGATTGGTTTTTATCTCACTCAAAGTGTTTTATATGTTGGGACTACTCGTCAATTAATGAATAACGCGATTAGATTTACTTTTGGAATGTTTGGATGGAATATCTTTATATTCTTAATCGTATTACTCCCTATCATAATTATTGAAATAGTGAGTTTCTTACCGTCTAATTTCTTTTTAATTGAATATATCTTTTTAGCGATATGCCTACTTTTCTATTTTGAATTTGAGATCTTTGTCTTTTCGATATATTCACATTCCATATTTGATTTAACTCTTAACGATGATTATCCAGAGATATATCGAAAAGGATTAACTCATAAAGAACCAATAGAGTAAACGAAAAGAGCAAAAGTTGCCCTTTTCTTTTATATAATTTTTGTGTGTACAAAAGACACACGAATGATATAATTAAACCGGAGGAATAATTATGTCTATTGAAGCTAAAACTGCAAGAATTGATTTACGAGTCACTGAAAGTGAAAAAGCTTTGCTAGAACAAGTCTGTGAAGAACAAAAGGTGTCCTTATCAAATTACATTATGTCAATTGTATTAAAACAAGCTGCTTTAGATATGGAAGCCAACAAAAAGGTCGATCTAAATAAGAAGCAGTGGGATTTTGTTATGGACTTATTAGATAACCCACCAGAACCTACAGAATCTCTTAAGGACTTATTTAAATGATTAAGATTGTTTCAATTAACAACTATTTGTCAAAAGACGGCATTAACTCTTTTGATTGTGGAGACGAAAAGCTGAATGCTTATTTAAAAAAATACGCTCGTCAAAATGAGATGAGAGGATTAAGCAGAACATTTTTTCTAATTGAAAATTTAAAATTGATAGGGTTTTACACTCTTTCATCAGCGAGCTTAGAAGCTTCTTTCTTGCCGAGTATTAGCAAAGAAAAACTCCCTAACTATCCAATTCCATGTATTAGGATTGGCCGCCTTGCCATTGACAAAAGATATCAAAATAAAGGCTATGGAAAGACGCTCATGAAAGACATAATTTTAAAAACACTCACGATTGCGAATGTTGCTGGTGTATATGCTCTTATAGTGGAACCAAAAGAAAGCGCTAGTGGCTTTTATTTAAAATATGGTTTCCGCAAGGTACCAGAGTCGGGTACGTACATCTTGTATGTATCGACGATAAAAAAACTTATGAACAGTTAGGGACTTCGGTGACCACTCTTTTGTTTTAAATTCTAAATAGTTTTGCGTTATCGAATGTCGCAGAACCTTTTTTAATATGTAGGAAGACATCTAAGGCTCCAGCGTTTTCTAACATTGTTATTTCGCTAGATATTTGTTGATAAGTAGTGGAAGTAACTGGGATAACTGCCTTTGTGACTGTTCCAGAATTAGAACGTCTTCTTTGCCATAAGATGATTTCTGCTTCGCTATCAGCGGAATCAAGTTTAGCGTCGATTTCTAATTTGTATTTGAATCCTTCATAAGAACAGGTGATTCTTTGATAGTAATATGCTTCATTAGCTTCTGAATCAGCAGTATTTGCTGCTTTAACTCTGAATGCTTTAGATCCATCAGAAGCATCATTTACGAATTCATGAGTACCAGTGTATAAAGTTGGTTGGAATTGACTCCATCCATAATAATCGTTATTCGCGTATGGAGTGATATGCTCAAATGAAGCATTAGATAATTTATTTAATCCATTTGTGATAGAGGCATAATCCACTGTTTGAATACCTGATTGAGAAGGTGCCATTGGGGAATAGGTGTTATAGGCACGCTTATGAGTGAAATATTGATCTTCATCAAAAGCGGTGTATGTGACACGGTCAACGATGACATAGTCTTCAATCCAAGTAGCGTTACCTGCCCAAGATGGCATCCAGATACCTAACCAGATTGGCATATCAATATCAGTAACTGTTCCGCCTTCAATCTTATGAACAAAGTGTCCATCAATGAACCAGTCTACTCTACCGGTATGGTCTTCACCATAATCTGTATACCAGTCAAATGTGTATTTATGGATTTTTCCATCATTCATATAGAGGATGTCACTGACATCTGGATCTTTTGTTGCCTTATTGTTTTTTGTTGTCCAAGTAGTGCACCATAAATTTGTGTATTGAGCAGAGCCACCGATTTCGATATCGATTTCGTTTTGACTTTGTTCTTCTGTACTTTCACATTTATATGTCCACATTGCAGTGACTCCACCTTCTCTAGGCATAGCCGCCATATAGACTTCATATCTTCCAGGACCTAAGGAGTTTTTAGTTTCGATACATGCACCTTCTGGCTTACCAGCTTGGCTAGAATCCTCTTGGTTATATAATCCTCTCGCTTTAAGTGCGAGGTAACCATTTCCATCGCTATCTTTTGTATAGAATAAGTTTCTTCTACGAACTCCATTATGTGGTGTGGTTCCGCCATTCTCCCAATATCCATCGAGAGTGTTCCATACAGAATCATTTAATCCGTTAGTGATTTCATCATCGA
>CAMOSZ010000017.1:0-9554 GCA_946625285.1 uncultured Caryophanales bacterium
AATATTATCTCTAGGTATGGACCTCTTCCTATTTCTAGTAGTGTTTCTCTTCTATCGCTTATCAATATCGCTAAAAAGACTGCGATGATGACCGCTAACGATTTAGGCCATGTTTTAAATGATATAGAGCAATGCAATAAACTTATCGCTCATTATCAAAAAATTGGAACAGATTTCCCTCATTTAGGAGAATACATTTCTTCAATGGTGGAGCTTTCTTCATTAGAATCTGCAATTAAAAGATGTATTACTCCAAGTTTAACTGTTAGTGATAATGCCTCTCCTGAACTTAAAGAAATTAGAAGAAAGATAAAGTCTTTAGAAGCCTCTTTGAATAGTAAGATCTCTTCTCTAGCGTTCTCTTATTCTCAATATCTTAATGATGGTAATGTCACTATTAGGGAAGGACATTTTGTTTTACCTGTCAAAACCAGTTACAAGAATAAAGTTCTTGGAATTATTTATGATGTTTCCGATAGCGGTAACACAACATTTATTGAACCTCTTGAACTTGTTCAACTCAATAACGATATCGCTTCTAAAAAGTTAGAAGAAAACGAAGAAGTCAGAAAAATATTAAAGCAATTAACCGCGTTAGTTCTCCTACAAGAAGATGAAGTAATCCATAATAACAATGTAATTGGATATTTGGATTTTGTTGCTGGTAAAGCTAATTATGCCTTAAGTGAAGACATGGTGGTTGCTAAACTTAGCGACAAACAAGAAATTCATTTATATGATGCAAAGCATCCTCTCATTGATAGAAATAAAGTGGTTGGTAATGAATATCACTTAGATGAAGAGAAAAGAATTGTGGTTATTTCAGGTCCTAACGCCGGAGGTAAAACCGTATCTTTAAAAGTGGTGGGTCTTCTTTCACTGATGAATCAATGTGGACTAGCGCTTCCAGTAAAAGAAGCAACGCTTGGCATCTTTAATCATATCTATTTAGATATTGGTGATTCTCAATCTTTAAGCGATAATCTATCTACTTTCTCTGGCCATATGAAAAATATTGCCGAAATTTTGGATGTTACCAAAGGTAAAGATTTAGTGTTATTAGACGAACTTGGGACTGGTACAGATCCCAAAGAAGGAGAGATCATTGCTTTAGTAGTTGTTAAATCAATTGAGAAAAAGCATTCGCTCGCATTAATCAGTTCTCACTATTCAAAAATCAAAGAATACGCTTATATTTCTAAAAATATTGAAAATAGTTCCATGCTCTTTAATGAAGAGGAACTCCTTCCAACTTATATCTACAAATATCAAACTCCTGGGAAAAGCTATGGTTTAGAAGTTGCGGGAAGATATGGAATTAATAAAGACGAAATTGAAGAAGTCAAAAAAGAATATCTTTCTAAAGAAAATAATGACTTTGATGTATTAATTGGAAAACTCCAAACCCAAATTGAAGAAAATGAGCGTTTAAGACGCGAAAATGAGCAAACTAGATTAAATCTAGAGAAAGAGAAAAAGTCCCTTGAAAACTCCTACAATGCTCTAAAAAACCAGAAAGATCACCTACTTGAATCTGTCAAAAAAGAAAAAGAACAGTTACTAGACGAAGTGAAATCTCAAATTGACGATGTCATGAAAGAATTAAACAAAGGTGATATCAAACTTCATGAAGCAATTAATCTCAAGAAAAAAGTTGAAGAGATGGAAGATGAAGTTATTGAAGTAACTTATAACGAAGAGATAAAAGAAAACGATTATGTTTCTATGCCAGCCTTGTCTTTAGAAGGAAGAGTAGCGCGTATAAATGGTAAAAAGGCGCATATTCTTTCTCGTGATGGATTAGCGTATGATATCGAAATAAGTAAATTGCATAAAATTGCATCTCCAAAAGTTAATAAAGTTAGATCTAGTGACAATTATTATGAAAACAAGATTAACACGAATGTTGGATTAGAACTTAATATTATCGGAATGAGAAGAGACGAGGCTAAAGAAGCATTAGAAAAATATTTGGATAATTGCAAAATCAAAAACATTAGACAAGTAAGAATTATCCATGGTTTTGGTAGTGGCACGCTTAGAAAGATGGTCCACGAATATTTGTCTACTTTAAAAGGCGTGAAGTATCGCTTAGGTGATATCAATGAAGGAGGAGGCGGAGCAACCGTCGTTATTCTTCATGACTGAAAAACTTAAAGTTTTAATTTCTAACTTAAAGCACTCTCCAGGAGTGTATTTAATGCACGATAAAGAAGGCACGGTTATCTATGTTGGCAAAGCCAAAGATTTACAAAAAAGAGTGTCGCAATATTTCTTAAGACCACAAACTGGAAAAGTTTTTGCTATGGTTCAAAACGTTGATTATTTTGAAACCATCATTGTTCAAAACGAAAAAGAAGCTTTGATTCTCGAAATGAATTTAATTCATGAATATTATCCGAGATATAACATTCTTCTTAAAGATGGAAGTCATTACCCTTATATCGCAATAAAAAAGAAGGGTGATGTTACTCTTACCATTAAAAGAAATAAGAAAGATAAAAATTATGATTATTATGGCCCATTTCCTAATAGTGGAGCGGCCTATAAAATGGTTGACTTATTAAACAAAGTTTACCCAATTAGAAAATGCCGTAATATTCCTTCAACGGTTTGTTTATATTATCATCTTGGTCAATGCCTTGCTCCTTGTGTTAATAAAATTGACGAATCGGTTTATGAGGAATTAAGAAATAAAATTAAAAACTTCCTTAATGGTAATAACCAAGAAGAGTTAAAAGAACTTAAGGCTAAGATGCTAAAAGCAAGTGAAGAACTTAATTTTGAACTCGCTAAAGAGTATAAAGATTTAATTACTTCAATTGAACATATTAATACTTCAATGACTGTTGAATCTAAGGATAAAACTGACCGTGATATTTTTGCCTTTAGTAGTAGAAATGGATATTTATCCATTGCCTTTATGATTTATCGTAATGGAATGCTACTAGGAAAAGAGTCACATGTCGTAGAATCCTTTGGAGAAGAAGAGGACCAAGTAATTGAATTAATCACTCAACTATATGATAGATGTCCGCTTCCTCAAGAAATTGTTGTTAATTCTCAATATATCGTCAGCGAATTATCTGGTTATTTAGATTGCAATGTCATCACTGCGTCTAAAGGTAAATTGTATGATTTAGTCATGTCTGCGAAAAGTAACGCGGATAACGCTCTTGATGAATATTTCCTTTCTTCAAAGTTAGATACTGATAAAATTGCCTTACTAGATGAACTTGGGAACATATTAAAAATCAAAACTCCTTATCACATTGAACTTTTTGATAATTCTCATATTCAAGGATCTTCTCCGGTTGGAGCGATGGTGGCTTATGTTAATGGTGAACCTGCTAAAAAGTTATATCGTAAATTTAAAATAGAACATGAAGAAGCACGTGATGATTTTAAGAGTATGGAAGAAGTAATTACCAGACATTATTCACGTTTAAAAAACGAGAATAAGAAATACCCAGATCTCATTTTAGTTGATGGTGGTCTTCCTCAAGTTAATAGCGCTACTAACGCACTTAAAAACATCGAGGTAGAAATACCTGTATTTGGTCTATATAAAGACGATAAACACTCAACTAGTGGATTAATTGATATAAATGGTAATACTTATCCTTTAGAAGATAAGAAGCTATTTTTCTTATTAACTAGAATGCAAGACGAAGTTCATAGATTCGCGATTTCTTTCCACAAAGAAAAAAGAAGCAAAGCAATGACTGTCTCTGTTTTTGATGAAGTAAAGGGATTAGGAAGCAAAAGAAGAGAAGTGATAGCGAAATTCTATCCGGACATCGCCTCATTAAAGAATGCAACTGTAGAAGAGCTAGGCCAAATTCTTCCTGATTCAGTTGCCCAGGATTTATATAATAAATTACATAATTAATCCTTGAAAAAGATAAATGAATTTTGTAATAATATATAAGCGTGTTAGGAAGGGAAGCTTCTTATAACACTATACATGCCCTCGTAGCTCAGTTGGATAGAGCAACTGCCTTCTAAGCCGTAGGTCAGGCGTTCGAGTCGCCTCGAGGGTACCAACTTAAGAATTGAAGGTTAATACTTATTTGTATTAGCCTTTTTTCTTTGTGTGACACTTCTGTGACGCCTGAATCGTATTATATACGTGAGGTAAAAAATATGAAAAAGAAAAAATTAGGATTATTAATCACATCAATTTTGTCAGTCGGTGCTGTTTCTGCTACCATTTTAGCGTCAAATAATATTTCACCATCTTTGAACGCTAGAGCTGATATTGAACCATATACATTAACTATTGACGCCTCAAACAAATCTAATTTTGTGCAAGATGGCGATGTCTATAGAGGAACATTTAAAACCGCTCTTGGAAACGATATCGTTTTTAGAACAAAATCAGCCCCATCTAGTCAGGAAGGTGTTGTCTTTGAATTTACTAGCTTAAGCGATTATTTAATCAATGAAACTCCTCTTAGAGGGGTCACAAGTATCGAATTTACTGGCCATTATTTAAGAAATGGAAGTTTAAGTACATTTGGCTCTCTACACACATATTATCTAGAAGACCTTGATATGGCCAGTTTAGATAAGGACGATCTTACCAATTCTGATAAACGCATAGAACCAGTAAGCGAATATCATCATCAATATGTTGTAGAAACTGGAAACTCGTTTGATAGAGCGGGATCTTTATATTATTACGTTGGTAATAAAGACTATGTTTATGAAAATTCAGATTGGGTTATTGAATCAGTAAAATACGTTTTTAGCTGTCAAAGCACTAAAACATATGTCAGTGTGACAAGTTCTGATTCCTCAAAAGGCAATGTTGCTATCGATAATGCGGTAGCGAATGATAAAGGCTATAAAGTTGTCGCTAATGGAACTTCTGTCAAAATTCATGCTTACCCATTCTATAATTATCAAAATGATAATTTCTGTCTCTTTAAGGGATGGCATTTAAATGGCAGCGAGCAAATCATTAGCACCGATGTTGATTACACGTTCGTAACTGAACAAGACGGTGTTTATAAATTTGTTGCAGAATTTATCGAAGCACCAAGTGAAACTTTTAGACAAGGTGTTAGATTATGCTATCAAGAAGAAGATTATGCTGGCTACATGAGATGGTATGAAGAAGATACTGATACATTCGTTAAATCTTATGATGGCGCATATTATGACCTCGAAAGTTATGTTGGCACCATTAGTGGAAAAGGCGATTGTGAAACTCAAAGTTTTGATGAAGATGATTTATGGCATCAACACGCTAGAGGCACATCTGCCCTGACTCCTTATTTACGCTTAAACAAAAATTATAGCAAATACTATAAAGCGGACGGACAAGGCAACCAAGAAAAGGTTGATGTCAAAGACTTCGATCCTGATAAAGTTAGCTGCATTGAATTAGTGCTCGATAAGAGTGATGCGTGTGCAAGAGATGATCTTTCAATTACTGGTGGCAATTTTGCCCACACCAAATTAGATATCGATGATACTGACGGCAAAAAGATTTCTAAATTCTATATCGATAGCTTTACAAAAGACGAAATCAAAATCAGTATTCCTGATAATATTAGTGACGTTAACTTCTTTAAGGTCAAAAGATTGGTGGTTCACTACAAAGTTGAAATTCCTCAACTCAAACAATAAAATGCAATAGAGCTAGACTTTGTCTAGTTCTTTTTTACTTTTCTTATACAAGATTATTGCAAAGCATAAGGCGATAAGTGCCATTACTGCACCACGAATAATCTCAGCAATTAATAGTTTATTACCATTCATCCTTATGAATTTTGTTTCAAAATCGAAGAGAAAATGGATAAACATACCAGGAATGATGTTTTACAAAGCATATACATTTCTATTGTCAAAAAACCGAAGATTAAGGCATTAATCACAGTTAAAACCATCATAGCGATGTTTCCATCAGTTAATATGGTTACAGAATGACCTAAAGCAAAGATTAAAGATGAAATGATTACTATCCACTTTATATCGAATGCCTTTCCAAGATAGAATAATACCTCTAAAATATAATTCTTCAGCGATACCCACAAAGAGATATAAATATAAGACTGCAAAAAAGTATTGTATCGATTCGATACGAAATCCCTCTATTGCACAAGGAACAATAATTAAAAGAAGAGGAAGAAAATGCGGTTTTTTAATTTTTTTCTGAAATTTTTTCAAAAAAAGTTCATTTAAAGCAAATAATAATTAATAATTATTCTTTCTTATGCTAACTTTATACTAGGTGATGAAAATGAAACGTAAATTATTTTGGTTAATTCCTCAACTTGCCTTGCTTTTAGTGGGCTGCGGTAATAATAACAATGGTGGTTCTAATGTCGTTCCTCCTCCACCTGTAGTAGAAGAGCTAGGAACATTAAATAATCCTTATACAGTTGAGCAAGCATTAGCGGTTATTGGCACTAACACAAGCCTATCTACAAATGAGATATTTGTTAAAGGTATCGTTAACGCTAATCCTTCATTCAATCCTACATATAATTCATTCAGCGTTTATCTCGTTGATAAGTTCGGAGATAGCAAAAACGTACAAGTTTATTCCGCAACAATTGATGCTAATGCAGAATATACTGATCTTCAAAGAGGTGACACAATCGTTGCTGGTGGTCACTACATGTATTATTCTCAAAAGAGTCAGCCAGAACTTGCTGGTTCTCAAGAATATGGTTATCCAGTTATCTATAAAATTGAAAGAACTGGAGATCCAACTTCATACGAGGATGAAAAAGATAACGGAAAAGCAACTGAATCAGTAACGTTCATTTTTAATGAAAGTGAAAAGAATTACGAAACTAGTTGGGCAGACGATGACTTTGTCATGCAACTTGGAAAAGTAAAAATTGTTAATGATCCAGGAAGCCAATATTCATTCGCACCAGATAATAATTACCCATATCGATTCTATGTTGGCACTTATTTCCATATCAGTGTTACATCTGGAAAATTAAAATATTTCATTTTTGAAACAGAACAATATTACCCATTCTATAAGGAAATGCCTCTTACAAACGCAAAGATGGTCATTGAAAGTAATACAACCACAAAGATATTTGCGGAAACTGGATATAGCAAAATCAAAATTCATAATAGCAACTATGGCCAAACCTCAAATGTTGCTGTCAAACAGGTAAGAATTAAAAAGATTACTGCTATTTATTACGTTTAAAATCAACATAATACTTAAAAGCCTTAATGGGCTTTTTTATTTACTGTCAAATTTACTATTCTTATTAATAGCGTCAAAAAATTGAAATATAGCTTTATAAACAAATGCTTTTTCCACTTAGTGTGACACATTTGTGGCAACCATCGTAATACAATGACGTTGCTTTTATTTTTTAAATTACTTTAAAGAATAATGCTCAAAATCTATTTATGAGAACGATTGGAACACAAAAGAAACAATATAGTAAAAAAACACTTATCGCTTTTGGTCTTTCTTTTGGTTTAGTCTTTTCTCAAGTTTTTGCGATTAATATCTATCGTAAACAAACCGCAATTAAAGTAGACGCTGCTGATTATTCAGGAGTTAGTGGTGGATTTACTCGTGCCGCAGATGGAACTGTCAGCGCATCTTTCCAAGTCACAAATAATGGCTTAGACATGAAAGGATGGCTCTTATGCTTATTTGAAAGTAAACCATCTATTGATAGCAGCAACAAATTAACTAATTCAAATGACGCTCACCCATATAGTTACAGTGCTTGCAAGCATTATTTCTTCGCGTCAAATACATCTCAAACTGGTTCTATTACAGTGAGCTGGTCAGGTACTTCAGGAGACCAAAAAGATAACTGGACTTCTTCAACTTCAACTGGTGCTTCAGGAAAAACATTAAAAGATTATATTAATAATGGCACAAACTGGCACTTAATTATCGGTCCAAGACACTATAACACTTCCTGGGGTGATAGTGGTATTGGCGCTGGCTCTAATGGATATTGGGAAAACTGTGACTATTATGTTGGTGCATTAAATGAAGTCTTCCCAAGCGAAGATAAAGATATGACTGTTAGTGTTCAATCATATAATGGAACTTATACAGGAACGAATAGATCGATTACTGTTAACGTTAGTCAACCAAGTAGTGGCTACACAATTAAATATCGAACAGCTTCATCAGGAAGTTATAACTTAATAACTAATCCTACATATAAAGATGTTGGCAACTATACAGTTTATTTCCAAGTAACCGCAAGCGGTTATAAAGCATATTCCGGTAGTGGAACAGTAAAAATTAGTAAGGCTAACCCTACATATACTGCCCCAAAAGGGAAGATTGGTTTGAAGTATACTTCAGAAAATCAAAACCTTATTGAAGCAGGTAGCACTAACGGAGGAACTCTATTATATTCTTTAGATGGAAGTTCTTATTCAACAGCAATTCCACAAAAGAAATTAGTTGGTACATATACTGTCTATTACAAAATCGAAGGAAATAATAACTATAACGGTGTTTCCGCAAAATCATTAAGTGTCAGCATTTATCCAAATGATAAAACCGCGTTAGAAGCTTCTATTTCGCAAGCTAATGAATATGTTAGTTCTATCTCGACTTCTTATCCAGAAATCGCTAGTGTATTTAATACTGCAATTGAAGTAGCAACAGAAGTATATGAAGATGACAATAAAACTGTTTTTGAAATTGCTGAAGCAAGATCTCAACTAATTAATTCGTATGATTCTGCACATGCTCAAATTGCTGATATATTAATCGATAAAATCGGGGAAGTTAGATACACAGATAGTTGTTTAGAAGATATCATCAATGCCGAAAACGCTTATCAATCTTTAACTGATGAACAAAAAGCTTTGGTTAGTGATTATAACGACTTAGTGGCTGCAAGAAATCTATATGATAGATTAAATTCTATTTCTGAAACTATCGGTGCTATCGGAGAGGTCACATATGATGAAGATTGCTTAGATAGAATTATGGCAGCTAAAGCAGCGTTTGAAGGTTTAAGTAAAGAAGAACAAGCTCTTGTACCAACTTTATATAACGAACTCAAGTTTGCGGAAGATATCTATAACGTCTTAAAACTCATCTCTGAATTAGGAGAAGTTGAATATAGTAGTGAATATCAAAATGCCTTAGAAGAAGCGAGAAATGCTTATGATGCGCTTGATAGTAATGAACAAGGATTTATCTCCAATTATCAAGAACTATTAGATAAAGAAAGAATATATGAGAATGTTGATAACTTTGTTAATTTGGTAAATAACATTTCCGAAGACCTTGAATATGTCGGAACACATAATCCGGAAATTGATAAGGCAAGAAAAGCATATGATTCTTTATCTCCAAGCGAAAAACTTTTAGTGCCAGAACCTTCTTATAATGCGCTTACTACCGCTGAAGAAGAATATAAAGAATTAAAAGTTGAACACGAAAGAAAAGAAATTGAAGACCGTGAAGCTGGAGTGGCAATTGCGATTGAAGGTGGAAGTGGTATTCCAGACACTGTCTCTATTGATATCAATAGTTCAAGTAATAATAATCAAAACGTTAAAGATAATATCGATTATCAAACCAT
>CAMOSZ010000018.1:0-3847 GCA_946625285.1 uncultured Caryophanales bacterium
AAAGGCTTTAATGAAGAAACCGCTAATGAGATTTATCAATTAATTGAAGGAAGGCTTTAATATGTACGACATCAAAAAAGTACGTGCTGATTTCCCTATGCTTAACGGCAAAACTATGCAAGGTAAACCACTTGTCTTTTTAGATAATGCTTCAACTACTTTTAAACCTTATTCAGTTATTAAAGCAATTGATGAGTATTATTTAGAAAAGAACTCTAATTCGCATCGTGGAGATTATGATCTTTGCTACGATATGGATGTTGAAATCCAAAAAACAAGAGAAACCATCGCTAAATTTATTAATTCTGAGCCAAACGAAGTAGTTTTTACTTCTGGAGATACCGAAGCACTTAACTTAGTAGCCTATGGCTATGCATTAGAATACTTAAAACTAGGAGATAAAATCCTTATTAGTGAAGTAGAACACGCATCTAATGTTCTTCCTTGGTATAGGATTTCTCAACTTACTGGCGCAGAAGTATGTTTTGTTGACATTGTTGACCGCCGAGTAACAGTTGATTCTATTAATAAAGCATTTAAGGAAAATAAGAACATTAAATTAGTTGCTTTAGCGCATGTCGGAAATGTCTTAGGATATATGATTAACGCGAAAGAAATCGCCTCAATTTGCCATAAGAACGGCGCTCTTTTGGTTTTAGATGGTGCTCAATCAGTCCCTCATATGCCTGTTGATTTCAAAGATTTAGATGCTGACTTTTTAACTTTCTCTGCCCACAAGATGTGTGGACCAACTGGTATTGGCTGCTTAATTGGTAAATATGAATTGCTTCAAAAGATGGCAACCTTCCATACTGGTGGAGGAATGAATGTTAAGTTTAATAAATCTGGAGAAGTTATTCCTTTAGACGCACCTGCTAAATTTGAAGCTGGTACATTAAACTTATCCGCAATCATGGGATTTAGAGAAGCAGTTAATTATTTAACTGAACTCGGAATGGATAACATTCGTAAGCATGATGAAGGATTATTTAAATACGCAATTTCTAAATTAGAAGGCCACGATAACATTGTTGTGTACAACAAAGATTCAAATAGTGGTATTATAGCGTTTAACATCAAGGGAGTATTTGCCCAAGATGAAGCAACATTACTCAATTCTAAAGGTATTGCAGTAAGAAGTGGACAACACTGCGCGAAGATGATTGATAACACAATTGGAGATATTGCGACAGTAAGAATGTCGACATATCTATATACTTCTAAAGAAGAAATTGATATATTTGTAGAAAATTTAATTAACGGAGGAGATATTTTAGATGCCTATTTCAATTAACAACGAGATGATGAGAGCGATTATTATGGATCACTCCGCTAACCCAACAAATAAACACACTCCTACTGGAGAAGGATATGAAAAAGAACATATGCATTCTGATAACTGCATTGATGATTTAGATATTTATCTAAAAGTTGTTGATGGAAAAGTTGTTGATGCATGTTTTGAAGGTGTTGCCTGCACAATTTCTTTAAGTAGCACTGATATTATGTGTGACTTAATGAAAGGCAAAACTATAGAAGAAGCTCGCTACATGATTGAACAATACAATCACATGATGCATGAAGAACCGTTTGATGATGAAGTGCTTGATGAAGCAATTGTTTTTGTTAATACAAGTAAGCAAGCTGCAAGAATTAGATGCGCAACTATTGGCTGGAACGCTGCTAGTTCAATCTTAAAGGACAAATAATTTATGGCACCAGAAGACGTTAAATTCCAAGAAGATTTAAATAAATACGGATTTAAAAACGAAGATGTTTCTATTGCTAGCACTGGTGTTGGCTTAACTGAAGAAACTGTCCGTATGATTTCAAAATACAAAAACGAACCAGATTGGATGCTTGAATTCCGTTTAAAGGCACTTAAAATCTTTAAGCAACTACCAATGCCTGAATATGGTCCAGATCTTTCTGATATGGATTTTGATACATATACTTACTTCACAAGAGTTGCTAATGGAGAGGTTAAAAACTGGGATGATGTTCCAGAGACAATCAAGAACACATTCTCACGTTTAGGCATCCCAGAAGCAGAACAAAAATTCCTTAGTGGTGTGACTACTCAATATGAATCAGAAGTGGTCTATCACAATATGCTTAAAGAAGTAGAAGAAAAGGGAGTTATCTTCCTTTCATCCGATATGGGATTAAGACTATACCCAGATTTATTTAAGAAGTATTTTGCTACTGTTGTCCCAATTGGTGACAATAAGTTTGCAGCCTTAAATAGTGCAGTTTGGTCAGGTGGATCTTTTATCTATGTTCCTAAAGGCGTTCACCTAGAAAAACCACTCCAATCTTATTTCAGAATTAATAATGAAAAGACTGGTCAATTTGAACGTACTTTAATCATTGTTGATGAAGGTGCAGATATCCATTATGTTGAAGGATGTACTGCTCCAACTTATCAAAAAGAATCACTCCATTCAGGAGTAGTTGAAATTGTTGTTTTACCTGGTGGAAAGTGCCGTTACTCAACTGTGCAAAACTGGTCCACAAATATTATAAATTTAGTAACTCAACGCGCGGTTTGCTATGAAAATGCACAAATGGAGTGGATTGATGGCAACATCGGAGCAGCTAAAAATATGAAGTATCCAGCAGTCATCTTAAAAGGTCGCGGCGCGAAGGGAACTTGTATCTCGATTGCGGTTGCTGGAAAGGGTCAATATCAGGATGCCGGATCACGTATGATTCATGAAGCAGATGATACAACAAGCACCATCATTTCTAAATCAATTGTTAAGGGTGGTGGCGTTGCTAATTATCGAGGAACTGTAAGACATAGACCAGGTGCAAAAAACTGCCGTTCACACGTTGAATGCGACACTTTAATTTTGGATCACGAATCTAAGAGTGACACCATTCCAAACAACGATGTTGGAAATAATACTTCTTATATTGAACACGAAGCGACTGTCAGTAAAATCAGTGAAGAACAACTCTTCTATTTGATGAGTCGTGGTATATCAGAAAAAGATGCAACCCAAATGATTATTATGGGATTTATCGAACCATTCTCCAGAGAATTACCAATGGAGTATGCAGTCGAACTCAATAATTTAATCAAGATGGATATGGAAGGTAGTGTAGGATAGAAATGGACTATCAAGTTATTGTTGTAGGAGGAGGACATGCCGGCTTGGAAGCCGCTTTTAGTAGTGCTCATATGGGCATGAAAACATTATTAATCTCCTTAAACATTAAAATGATGGGAAATATGCCTTGTAATCCATCAATTGGAGGAAGCGCGAAAGGTATTGTTGTTAGAGAAATCGATGCTTTAGGTGGCATGATGGGTCTAGCAGCAGACCATCATTATTTACAAATGAAGATGCTTAATACTGGCAAAGGCCCAGGAGTTCAATGCTTAAGAGCTCAACAAGATAAGCTTGAATATCCTCACTATTTACAAGAATTAGCATTTAAAACTAAAAATTTAACTGTTAAAGAAGGACATGTTACTGGATTACTTCATGATGACAATAAAGTAACAGGTGTTATCTTAGAAAATGGAGAAAGCTTCACTAGTGAAGCGGTTATCCTTTCTACTGGTACATATATGGAGAGTTATATCTTTAGAGGACATAACAAAACATCTGCTGGACCAGATGGACAACTTCCTTCTATTGGATTATCTCAATGTTTAAGAGATATGGGAGTAGAAACCTATAGACTTAAAACAGGCACTCCTCCAAGAATCAAAAGAGATTCAATTGATTTCTCTAAAGCACAAGTGGAACCTGGTACCCCAGGTCATTTAGCGTTCTCTTTCATGACAAAGGAATTTATTCCTTTAGAAGAACAAGAACTCTGCTATCTTATTTAT
>CAMOSZ010000019.1:0-9763 GCA_946625285.1 uncultured Caryophanales bacterium
TGTCTTTGGCTATGTTGATTATCAAGGTGTTGTTGAAGGCCTTGTGTGTGAAGATCTTGAAATATGTTCTTTAGGATATAATTCCACACCTACAGATCAAGATAACTTATTATTCTCCGCGGATATTGATGACATCTTCTCCAGTTCACATTATCTCGCTACTGATACAAGCTTATCGGTCTATAAGAAAAATGGTTCAGCCTTTGAAGCCACCAATCTTAAGAGACTTAATGGTATAAGTGGTACTTCTTTACTCGCGCTTAATGATTCTGCAAATAAAACTTACGATTATTACAACAAAGCATATTTTTTACCAACATTCCCAAGTGTTGCTAATGACCCATTTACATATTCATGGGTTTCATCTTCCCCGCTTATTCAAAAGGCTAAAGTTATCGATATTGATGGCGATAGTGTTTTAGATGAAGCAATTATGATTAACATGGATGCTTTAAAGAACTCCAGTGATTTCAACTCTGGTGGAGATATGCAAGCTGATACAAGAATTTCTTTAGTTGCCTCTACCACAGTGGATGGATATACATTCTCTAGAGTTATTCAATCCTATGTTATTGAGTTCTACTCAAATGGAGATACATATATAGATGGAGATGGTAGATTTACCGCTTCTATTTTCTGTGATTATTTAAATACCGGTTCTTCAGGTGATAGAAACACTAATTACCACCATGGCAATAACATTGGCTTCTTAGCAGGCCACGTTAATGGAACAATGAGAAATTGTTTCGTTTATGATGCAAAATTTACATTTAATAAAACAGGATTTACTCCAATCCTCACTGAAAGTGATACGGGTTTAATTGGAGAAATCGGCACTAACGTTGTTAACACTATTGATCCTGATTATGGATTAACCACTAATGGTGACGTTGGTATTATTAACTATTCAAGAATTTATAGTCTTATTCGTAGTGATATGACTGTTGGAACAAAAATTGTTTCCGGCAATAACAGTAAGAGTGATAACACTAGAGTTAACTATGTTTCTTATAAAGAATTTATTAACAACAAGACACCAGAAACTTTAGCAGTTTTTAATAACTATGAAGAATATCTTAGAAGATATAACTTTACTTCTGGCGATTTTGAATACATTGTTTCAACAACCAAAAATATGTCTGCTTATAACAACCTGGTTGGTGATGATAGATACACAGTTACTGGAGAAAATGAGCCTTACTTTAACTCAGTTGACTTTATTTGGAACAAGGTCATAGAAGATGATAGAGATAATAATATCGATCGTGGCTTAGGTGTCTTTAAGATTGTTACTTCTCACTGTGTCGGCGCTGAAACTGGTAGTTATGATACATACAGTTTAGACAAAATTGGCGACAGCAGGATTATTAATGGCGATCCAAAAACTAAAGTCTATTTCTCAACCGCAGAATTTGATCACGTAAAGAGTGGCTTTACAAACAAAAACGATGATATTGGATGGTCTCCAAAAAGAGGCACAATTCTTCCTTCATATTCAGACGTCAATTCCTTTGGATACCCATTCTCTAGAGATTTCAATTATGTTTTTGAACTTGATTTAAATGATATGAGCTATGCTGGAAATAATAACTACATGTATAACACTGATAGCCCATGGCTAACCAATTACTTATCTTCTGTTTTAAGAGATAAATATGGTGCCCCTATTAATCCAGGAAATCCAAAATTTGGATTTATGTTTCTTTCTGACCAAAACGAAAGATTATCATCTTTATCTTCATATATGCCAGTTTTTAGGCCGGGAGATAGTAAATATTTACACACCGATGGAAAGTATTATCCAGACAGATCAATTGTTTTTAGCATTGAAAACGATAATGGTGCAAACGTTTCTGTTGTTGGTAATGGTGGTGATATTACTATTTATAGTAATGATACAACAAGAAGCAACAAAGAATCCGTCGTCCCACTATACACAATGAGAGCAACTAATTTTTCTAACAGCACTGATGGACACCGCTATTTTACCTACGACGTTAAAAACGGTGTAACTACAACAAGAACTGAAGAATATAGCGGAATGAATAATGATCATAACGCCTTATATGGCCATGTCTTTAAATTACCTAAGGGCGATTATGTTATTGGCGCTAGAAATAGTTCTGCAAATATTTACTTCTTAGCGGTTCAAGGTCAAACAGATGCTAGCATTGGTGATAAGACCATGGCTAATATTGGCTATACAGTTGATAACGTTGATTTATTAACTGAACAACCAACTTTCGCAAACTATCCAAACGATTTAGCACTTTCTAACATTACATTTAGAGCGTTCTTTAACGATAGTGTTGCTAAAGAGTACTTAGCAACCATTAAAGAAGTCGGTGGAAATAAATATATTTCACTCGAATTTAGTGATTCACCAGTCCGATTTGTAACTTATTTAGTTACCTATACGCCTCTAAAGAGGGTACACTATATACAGAACAATAGGTATGAGGCGGTTAACGTCATCTATAGGACGTCTTAGGAGACAATAAGATGAAAAAGAAAAAAGTATTTTCTACTCTTAATGCTCTTATCGCGATTGCTTTTATGTCGGTAGCGGCAACGGCAACTGCTATTTTCGGTGTTGTCAAAGCCACCCTCGTTATTAACGAAGACACCTTCTTTACCTATGTTGATCCAAGCACTAATTATGAATATCACTGCTACTCTATTGAAGGAGAAAGCAGCAAGATCGCTATTTCTTGGGGTATGGCTCCAAGCGCGACACCTACTAGCTTAACTGTTCCTTCAGCAGTTAGTAATGGAGTAGCAAACTTTACGGTTTCTGCAGTTGCTAAACATGGCTTTAGATATTGTGATTTTGAAACAATTAGTTTACCAGCCACAATTGAAGAAATTAGGGAAGAAGCGTTTGCTTACTGCGAATCAATGACAAGTTTCACCATTCCATATTTGGTGACAGAGATTGCTCCTAGCACTTTTATTGATTGTCGCAACATGACAAATGTCTTCTATTCAAATCAAGCAGGAACTGGCATTTTATTAACAAATGATCGTATTACCACCATTGGTGATCATGCTTTTGACTCATGTGTTTCTTTAACAGACTTTAACTGTTCTACTGTTTTGACATATTTTGGAGAATGCTGTTTTGAAAACTGCACTTCTTTAACAACATTCTATTTCCCATCTAAAACTGGCACTGGAGAAAACGTTAATAAGATTACCGTTAAATCTTATGCATTTGCATACTGTTCTAGTCTTGTTTGGATTTATTTTGAAGAAAACTTAGATGTTGTAGAGTCATTCGCTTTCGTTGGAGCTAACTCATCAGCAGTATTGCATTTTGGCTATTACAATAGTTCACCGTTTACTCCAGATTCGAAATACGCAAACCATTGGAGAGATTTCCAAATTGAAGGAAGCAACAATAGCAAGATTCCTTATGACAGTCAGCATATTGTCATTTTACAATCTAACGATTTCCCTGGTCTTAGATACACGATTGAAACCGATCCTATTATGCTTGATAGTGAACTCAATAATCCAAAGACCATTTGCTTAGATACTGCTGGAGCTGAGCATAAGTACGCTGCAATTTATCAGTGGAATGCTCCAATCACTAGAACAACATATATTGTTAACGAAGGCACTGAAGAAGAGGAAGAACTCGTTTATTATGATCCAGCTACTAAAGCTCTTAGAATTCCTGGAAGTGTTACTTTTGATAACGTTGAGTATCCATTAAAAGTTATTAAAGCACGTACATTTGAAAATAAAACAAGCAATCTTAAATCTGTTACTTTTAGTGATGGATTAGTTCAAATTTGTCATCATGCATTCTATAAATGTAATTTACTTGAAGAAATTGATTTTTCTGAGTGTACAACTTTGTTAGAAGTTGGCGCTAGAGTGTTCTCAGACAATAAAGTTGTTTCAACGGTTAAGATGGATAAAGTAACATCTTTGGTGCTTCCAAACTGTTTGGAATATGTTGGACCATATGCTTTCTTTAATTTCACAAAATGTGAAACCCTTGGATTTAAAACCCACCCTAATGAGGATGGACATTTAAGATTCTTAAGCGGTTATTGCTTTGGTAATATTGGCATGAATTTAAGCAGCGACAAAGGAATTGAAGTCGTTCTTCCTTGCTCACTTAATGATGCGGATGCAAAAGCTGCAAATGTAAACAAAGCTGATGGAGATTACAACGAACAAAATTGGGCAGGAATAGGGCCATATTGTTTTGGCGCTGCAAATGGGTATAGTACAAAAGTTACTTCCGTTGAGATGGAAAAATGTAACCATACTGAACATAACGCCAATTCATATACATGTTCTCTTGCCCCTAACGCTTTCTGTAGAGCATCTGTTTTGACACGTTTTGTTGGCAATGAAAACTTATGCCTTGTTGGCAATGAAGCATTTAAGAACTGCACGATTCTTAGAGAAGTTTTCTTAACAACCTCTAAAGCAATTGCTAGTGGAAAATCAATTCCATGGGGAACAAAAACTGAAGCTGGAAATACTTATGAACAAGGTGTTTTCTCTGGCGTAGGTAATCTTACAAATACGCTTAAAGATTTAGTCATCTATCTTGATGGACAAGCTCCAGGAACGATTGATACGATTACAGAGAATAGTGGTGTCAAAATTAAATGGAACGCTGAAGGACCAATTAGCTCTTACAATAATGAAATTGAATATGGAGATAAAGCCAACTCCTTAAGTAGATCATGTATACCAACGTTATATGATATTGATTTTGATTTCGATAGCGGAAGTATTTTATATTGGAATCCATCAACAAGAACCTTTGTTGATCCACCTAAAAATGATACTGAATATAAGTCAGGAATTATTGTCTTTGCTAGATCCAAGAATTCATCAAATTATACAGCAGTTAAATATTTCACTTCATCTGGTAACTCCACAGATGAAATTGACCTAACTGGAATCACAAAGACAATTGGTAATACTACAATTGATGTTTCAAATAACTTGGTTGCTATTGGCGATGAAGCGTTTGGCTGTCACGAGAAAAATGAAAAAGCTGGAAGATTTTTTATTCTTCCAGCCACAATTACAAGCATTGGTGAAAGAGCTTTCTATAGAAAGGCAAACGACAAAGATAGTGATGCAGACACATATGGTGTTAAGATTATCACTTACAAATCAGGGAATGTTATCCAACCTTCTGATTCGGACTATGCATCTGCTAAGACAGGCACCGGTTATTGCATTTTACCTAACGTAACAAGCATTAAGAAATGTGCTTTCTATAACCATGTTTTTGGAAGCGTTACATTAAGCTCAAGTCTTGCTCGCTTGGAAAGTGCGGCCTTCTATACTCATGCTCCGGCAAACGACTCATCGAAAAATAGAACACATCTTACCTCTATTACATTTGCAGGAAATAGTAATTTCTCATTAATTAATGATGGTATTTATTATGTTGGAGACAACAATAAAAAGACGCTTCTTTATCAAATGCAAGGTGGAACTGGAACACTTAATATTGCTAGTGGCACGAAGGCTATTGGATTGCATGCATTGGCAGGCAATAAATATACCACCATTAACTTAAATTCTGAACTCACTCATATTTATGGTGGTGCTTTTGCTAATAGTTCTCACCTAACTACCATTACTGGTGGCACTGGACTCAAATATATTTGCGCTCTAGCCCCAGGAGATGAAGTTTATGATTACTCTCTTCCATTTAACTTCACAGATTACCGCAATCAATTATATTACCAAAACGCTGAAGTTATTTCTGATACTCAGGCATTTAAAGATTGTCGTAAATTAGAAACCTTTAATTTTAGGAATTTAACTAATATAGTTAAGATTGGAAACGGTGCTTTTTATAAGTGCAAAAAGTTATCTAATATGGCTGGTGGAGTTTCCTATTCCTATTACAATTATAGCGGAGGAGCATCTTCATTAATCGAAACTACATCAACTGGAGTTTTGGATTTAACACCTTGCACTAATTTACAAGTTCTTGCTACTAAAGCATTTGAAGAGTGCGACATGATTAAATATGTTCACTTGCCAGCAATTTCAACGCTCTATTTTGGAAAAGAAATTCCAAACACTGGAACATTGTTTATTGATAAAGACGACTATGTTTTTAAAAATACTAAGGCAACTATAAAATTGCTTGTTGGCGAAACTGCTTTACAAGCATGCAATAACTGGAGTTCTCCATCTTCTCATGCAACATCTCATTATGCTTTAAAGGCGTATAATAATACAACTCCTTATTACTATGCGGCTACTACAAACGACATTCTTGAAGGTAGTGGTGGCGACTTAAATATTTGCTACTGGACTTTAGAGAATGGTAACTACATCTTACTTAGTGGTTACACGAATGCGAAAGCGTACTTTACTGCTCACTCAAGCTAAACTTTTTTAAGAAAATTTTTAAAAAAATCACAAAACCTCCCTCTTTATATATATGTAGGGAGTTTTTTAATTCCCTACACTCGGTTGCACTTACCAAGTAGGTGTAACTAAATTGTTCTTTTCGTGGTTTCTTTCATTTTAGTTGCACTGAAAAGTGTTACCGAAAAGTGAAAGGAGGTCTAGATATGAATGATATATTCATGATTCTAGTGATGCTATGTATACTAGTGTACGTAATAAAAAATACCCCAAACCGTAAGGAATAGGGGTACATCTCTAACACTTATAGTAAACCACAACTAGGTAATAAAATCAACATGAGTGGCATATAAAAATCCCTACCCAGATAGTGATTGGATAGGGATTATTTAAATTAATCTTGTGAATAGTTAGTGAAGTAACCTTGGACAAGAACAACAGGTGTTCCTTTGTCTCCAGATCCACTAGTTAAGTCACAGAGGGAACCAATTAAATCAGTTAATTGTCTTGGGGTAGTGCCTTGGGAGGCCATATTGCCAACAAGGCTTCCTTCTTTTTCTTTAATCTTATTTTTGATTGCCTCTTTTAAAGCGTCACCTTTAAGATCTTTAAAGTCGTTATCTGCAAGGTATTTAAGTTTTAATTCATTTGGAGTGCCTTTTAAGCCACTTGTGTAGAATGGGGAGACAACTGGGTCAGCGAGTTCCCAAATCTTTCCTTGTGGGTCTTTAAACGCTCCATCGCCATAAACCATAACTTCAACGTGTTTACCAGTGGCTTTATTGATTTTAGCTTGGATATCTTCCACTAATGATTGAGCGTCTCTTGGGAAGAGTTTAACAACTTCTTCCGTGGATTTATTTGATCCAAGTAAGCCGTATTTTGCGTTATATCCGCTTCCATTAACTGGAGCAGTGAGGATATCATCCATACCAAGAACAATCTTGCCACCTTTTTCTTTAAGAATGCGTTTTGTGCGGTTTCTTGTATGGATATCGCATGTTAATACTTTATCTGTGTAGTTAAGAATGGTCTTTGCTTGGTTAGCAAAAATGACTTCAACATCACATCCTTCACCTTTGATTAAAGAGACATAGTAGTCGATATAATCAACACCGGTGAATTCGTGGACTTTGTGTCCAAATAATTTTCTATATTCTTCTAATGAGAGAACATCACTATAAGGGTTGATATTTTTCTCATCTAATTCATCATAAGTTAATAAGGCATTACCCACTTCATCACTTGGATAAGAGAGCATGAGATAAATTTTCTTAACGCCTCTAGCCATTCCTTTTAAAAGAATGGAGAATCTATTTCTTGAAAGAATTGGGAAGATAACTCCAATTTCTCCTCCCTGGAATTTGTCGTGAACATCCTTTGCTATATCGTCCACAGTTGCGTAGTTTCCTTGGCTTCTTGCCACAACGCTTTCCGTGATAGCGATAACATCCTTGTCGTTAATTGCAAATGGTTCGTTTTTACTAGCTTCCAACACACTAGTGACAACCATGTCTGCGAGATTATCTCCCTTTTTGATGATAGGAAGTCTGATACCTCTACTGGTTGTTCCGACATACTTTGACATAAATTAGTCCTTCTTTCCGATAATGTTCCTTGCGATATATACTCCGCATGCGCTAGCTTGTGCAAGGCCTCTAGTTAGACCTGCTCCGTCACCAGCGACGTATAAATTTTTAATTCCAGAAACTTCAAGCTTATCGTCCATCTCAGGGTGTGCACTGTAGTATTTGGCTTCAACGCCATAGAGTAATGTGTGTTCAGTGGCGATACCCGGAGTGATTTTATCGAGAACCTCAATCATTTCAATAATTGATCTCATCGTTTTATATGGTAGGGCTAAGGCTAAGTCCCCTGGAACTGCTTCTTTAAGTGTTGGTCTTACGAATCCTTCATCGATTCTCTTTTTGGTGCTTCTTCTTCCGAGTTTGATATCACCATATTTTTGAACGATGACTGATCCACAAGAGAGTTGATTGGCCATTGAAGAAACTTTAATCGCATATTCGTTAGGCTTCTTGAATGGTTCTTCAAAGTGGTGGGAGACAAGTAAGGCGAAGTTTGTGTTGTTACTTGAGAGTTTAGAATCGTTATATGAGTGACCATTAACGTTCATCACTCCTTCATAGTTTTCTACGACTACGTGTCCACCTGGGTTAGAACAGAACGTTCTTACTGTGGAACCCACAGATGTTTTATATAAGAATTTACCTTCGTAAAGGTTTTCATTGATTTCTTCCATAACTAAGTTAGGGCATTCCACTCTAACACCGATATCAACTTGAGTTTGACTCATTGGAATTTGATAACGTTCAAAGAGTTCGTTAAGCCATTTAGAGCCTTCTCTTCCAACGCCCAAAACGACGTATTCTGCTTCAAGAGTTTCTCCATTATCAAGCTTAACGCCTTTGATTTCTTTATTTTCAGTAACGATATCAACAACTTTAGTGTTGAATCTCATTTCAATCTTTTTGTCTAGCCATTCATAGATACGAGAAAGGATTTTGATGTTTTCTTCTGTTCCTAAGTGTCTGACTTTACTTCTTAAGAGTTTGACACCGACAGACATTGCTCTTCTTTCGATTTCTCTAACTTTATCTGTGTCTGGATTAGTAATAACTTCAGTCGCACCAAAAGAGATGTTGATTCTATCAACATAGTTAATAATATCTAATAACTCTTCTGGAGAGATATAATCTGTTAACCATCCACCGAATTCGGTTGTGATGTTGAATTTACCATCTGAATAAGCACCCGCTCCTCCAAAGCCGTTAGTGATGGAGCAAGCTGGGTAACATTCTCTATACCCTTTTTGATTAATTGGGCATTTATCTAATTTGTGTTCTAAAACAGGGCATCTTCTTTCGTAGATATTTCTTCCTTTATCTAGAAGAAGGATTTTCAAGTCGCTTCTCTTATTTGCTAATTCATAAGCGCACATGTATCCGCTTGGACCGGCACCGACAATTATGACATCATATTTCATAATAGTTTCCCCCGAGAAAACACGGGAAAATTATAGCATTATCTTTTTAAATATCATTAGAAATAATTAAAGATTTTTTTAAAAGGAAGTTTATATTTATATAACAGTCAAAAGTTGACGATGTTACAAAAAAGTTAACAATTTTGTTTATCAAATATATGCCTCAAATATTAAAATATAGGCGTTATGAAAACGAGCATTGAAAAAATTAACGAATGGGTCTTAAACGTTAAAGAAGACCAAGATCTAATTAATGAATTAAAAACTATGAAAGATAATAAGCCTCTTATTGAAGATGCTTTTTATCGCGATTTAGAATTTGGCACTGGTGGATTAAGAGGAGTCATTGGTGCAGGCACAAATCGTATGAATATTTACGTCATTAGAAAA
>CAMOSZ010000020.1:0-2601 GCA_946625285.1 uncultured Caryophanales bacterium
ATTTTACCTACTTTTTATTCTAGTAAACTATTTGATTTGTTTATAAACATTTTTGGCTATTTTTTATGATTCAATCTATTTTTTGCTTAAATATCACAAAAAAAGCCTGTTTTTCAGGCTCTTTCGTTGACTTTTGTTTACTTAAAGTTTCCTAAGTTCAAAATTATCAGGAGTGATGTTAATTTTAAATACAGGCATTTTGTAAACAGAGAAATTGTTGTTTATCACTAATGTCACGTATTCTTCAAAACCTTTGATTTTCACAAAGATCGTATTGATTTTGTGTTGTGGTTCTTCATCATAACAAGAGACTTTTAAGAATTGATTTGGAGTTGCTGCTTTGCATACTTCTTCTTCAATTCCTTTTGCAGTTTTCTTATCAAACACCACTTGAGCGCCTTCTTGTTTAAGGATGAATTCATAATCACCATCTTCAACACCTAAATCATCATAGACGAGAGTGTCTCCACCATTAATTTTAATTGTGGTTTTACCATTTTTATTTGTGACATGGCAATTTGCCTTATTTTCAAAGATTTCTTCTCTTGAGAATAATGAATCGTCATCTTTATTGAAGAGATACATCTTATCAAGTGGGAGATAAACACTTATGTTGTCTCCGGATTTGAATTTTCTATTCTTATCAGAACGGAAGATAAGGTATGGAGTAACTCCATCCATAGAAGCATAGATAATGTTGTAATTTGTTCTTTCTTCGACAAATTCAACTTTTGCTTTTAGTTCAACATTAGCTTCGTTAGCATCCATTTCAACATGTTCTGGTTTAACCGCTAAGAAGATTGGTTCATCTTTCACTCTTGCTAATAAGTGAGATGTATAATCAGTGTCTAATTCAAGTTCTTGCTTACCAATAACTAACTTATTGTCTTTAACAGAGCAAGGAACTTTGTTATATGAAGGCATACCAATTAAGGAATGCTCACTATCTTTATCAAAGAGATAGACTTTCTCTTTAGAGAATTCAATATGAATATCATCTTGAGAATTAATATCGATGGTTAATGGAGCTTTTAAAACAACATGTTGTTTATGTCCTTCAATGGTTGTGTAAATAATTGTTTCATCACCAAGTTGTTCCACAGCTTCAACGTGAGCAGGAATACCAGTCTTACTAAGAGAAACATGGTCTGGACGGATACCAAAGAGGTATTTCTTTTCAAAGCTAATACCACTATTCTTGATTTGTTTCGCGGTATTATCTTTAAGCCAAACAATATTAGATTCAACTCCTTCAAGTCTAACTCCAACTTTGCCGTCTTTTTCCACTAAATCACATTCGATAATGTTCATTTGTGGGGATCCTAAGAAGGTCGCAACGAATAAGTTAGTTGGATCTTCAAATAAGGTAACAGGAGCGTCAGCTTGTTGAATAAATCCTTTATTCATAACAACAATAACATCACCCATAGTCATCGCTTCAGTTTGGTCATGGGTAACATAAATAAATGTTGTTTGTAATTTTTCATGTAACTTAGTAATTTCGGTTCTCATTTGAACACGGAGTTTCGCATCTAAGTTAGATAATGGTTCATCAAGAAGGAAGACATTTGGTTCACGGACAATTGCTCTTCCAAGAGCGACTCTTTGACGTTGTCCACCAGAGAGTTCTTTTGGTTTACGGTCAAGTAAGTCAGAGATTTCAAGAATTTCGGCAGCCTTTAATACTTTCTCTTTAATAACATCAGGTTTTTCATGACGTAGCTTTAAAGAGAATCCCATATTTTGATAAACGGTCATATGTGGATATAACGCGTAGCTTTGGAAGACCATCGCGATATCTCTATTTTTACTTTCAACGTCATTCACTAATGCATTATCAATATAGAGTTGACCAGAAGTAATTGATTCAAGTCCTGCAATCATTCTTAAAGTTGTGGATTTACCACATCCAGAAGGACCGACTAAGACGACGAATGACTTGTCTTTAATATCAAGATTGAAGTCATTAACTGCTCTTACGCCTCCGTTATAGACTTTATAAATGTGCTTGAGTTTTAATCCTGCCATAAATTTATTCCTCCGTTTGTTTATAAGTTGATAAACCTTTTAGGTAGATTTCTTTGTAAGATTCTTTGTTGATATATTTATCAAATGCACTGATGACATTGAGATTCCAAATTAATAATCCAATTCCGCTTAACGCAATTAATAGGACTACTCCAATAAAGGCGGTAATATCCATAATCGCAAATAAGCTCACTAAGATTCCTGGATGAATGATGATGAATAACAAGTTTTGTGGGAATCTCATTAAGGTCATAATGAATGAGTTTTTTAAGACAAATCTCATCTTGTTGGTGTACATCACAATTTGTCCAATTGAGTAATACGCGACCATAAGGACCATAACTGCTTGGATAATCACTATCGCTATTCCTAGTCCTGCAATTGTGGTGTTATAGCTAGGAACATAGAAGTAGAAGAAGAAAAATCCAATTACTGCTAAGGCTAAGCTTGCCCCAACAATCATTCCTACTACCGCTCCTTTTTTCCATTCATCTCTTAAACCGATAAAGTAACTACTAGAAGCATATTCTCCTTCCGCGTGGATAATCTTCTTTAAACAATAGAAGAAGCCAG
>CAMOSZ010000021.1:0-16157 GCA_946625285.1 uncultured Caryophanales bacterium
AATATGACTTGCCCCTCATTGTCGCAGCAGCAACTGCAGCTCTAGCAAATCTTAAAATCTTTTCTTTAACGTCTTCTGGAATAGAAGTATCATCTGCATCTTGAACATCATGACCATAAATACCAAATGCAGGTAAACCTTTTTGAGAATGAGTGGCTAAAACACTAGCGAGATATACTGCTCCAGGTCTTTCAGTACCATTAAATCCCCAAACGGCTTTAATAGTCATTGGATCCATGTCCATGGTTTCTGCACCATAACACCAGCAAGGTGTAACGGTTAAAGTAATATCAACACCTGCTTTTTTAAATTTATCAGCACATGCTGCTGCTTCTGCTACTCTACCAATTGTCGTATCAGCAATAACTGTCTTAACATGTTCGCCATTAGAATAAAACACATTCTCTTCAATTAACTTAGCAGCGGCTTTCGCCATGTTCATTGTTTGTTCTTCTAATGATTCACGGACTTTAATCTTTCCACGTCTTCCATCAATTGTTGGGCGAATACCAATTACTGGGTAATCAACAATGAGTCTACTTTTTGCCATAAATTGCTCCTTACTTTTTTATCTGATTTTTTTGCTGTTTTCCTTATCAAAGAAATAAAGAGATTCTTTGTCTAAAACAACGCTTAACTTGTCGTCCATTTTAACTTTGGTTTTGTTGTCCACTTTAACCAAAAGTTTTTGGCCCAATAAATTGGTGTATAAAACAACTTCTTGACCTAATAATTCTTTAAACTCACAAAGTGGTTCAAGTACTTGAGATCCTTTTTGATCTTTTGTGTCATCTTTTAAGCTCAAGCTTTCAGGTCTAACACCAATTACTACGTCATAAGCACCTTCTTTGTGCTCTTTAAGCATCTTTAATTGAGAAGCAGACAATTGAATTACAATTGTTTCATTCTCATTAGAAGCAGTTAATTTATTTCCGTCAAATTGAGCGTTAATAAAGTTCATTGCAGGATTGCCAACAAAGCCCGCTACAAAGATGTTATCTGGATCATTATAAATATCCTCTGGTGCACCAATTTGTTGAATATATCCATCTTTCATAACAACAATACGATCCGCCATTGTCATAGCTTCTGTTTGATCATGAGTAACATAGATTGTTGTAGCACCTACTCGTTTATGAATTTTAATGATTTCACTTCTAGTTTGAACTCTAAGTTTGGCGTCCAAGTTAGATAAAGGTTCATCCATCAAGAATACCTTAGGGTGTCTAACGATTGCTCTGCCAAGAGCCACACGTTGTCTTTGACCACCACTTAATGCGGCTGGTCTTCTATATAGATAATGCGTTAAGTCTAATATTTGAGCAGCTTTTTGGATTTCTAGATTTATCTCATAACTTGTTAACTTCCTATCAACAAATAAAGGGACTTCATTCTTTTTGAGATATTCTAGTTCTTCTTGTGATTTTTCTAATTGTTTTTGAGCTTGGTTCAATCCGGTCAAGAACACATGCTTATTGTTTTCATCAGATTCTGTTTCTATATATTTTTGATAAACAGGTATATCTTTCTGAATCTTCTTGATTGTTTTTTCTAGTTTCTTGATACGTTGTTCATCAATTCCAACTTTTTGAACATTTAGGCTATTGATTTTGCTCTCGTTATCAAAGATTTTGTTATATAAAGCAGCAATTTCATCATAAGGATCTTTGTTACCATTTTTCTTTGTCATCCCTTTGTATAAGGTTTTGATGAGATTTAGCGTTTTCTTATTTTCTTCTCTTAAAGCATCAACATCTGCGTTTTCTTCGTAAATTGGTTTTGGTACTTTCCTAAGTTTTAACGCAAACGCCATATTGCCGTAAACAGTCATGTGAGGATATAAAGCGTAGTTTTGGAAAACCATAGCGATATCTCTATCTTTTGGTTCTATATTGTTGATTAATCGATCATCGATATATAGCTCACCAGACGAAATGTCTTCAAGACCCGCCACCATTCGTAGGGTTGTAGATTTTCCGCATCCAGACGGACCAACAAAGACAACAAATTCTTTGTCTTGGATGTCCAAATTAAAGTCAAAAACTGCCTGTACTTTGTTAGGATAAATTTTGTTAATGTTTTTAAATTTTAAAGTTGCCATTTTATTTCCTCCACTAACTTTGCTACATTTATTTCAATTTGTTTTATTTACTATATTAACATTTCTGCAATCTCTTTGAGATTGTTTCCATCATACACAACGGTTTTAACTTCATATTTGCCAAAGCTCAAACTCAGCGACTGCTTTCCAAAATAAATTGTGTTATTTTGCGAAATTGAAGAATTATTTTGTAGACGAACAATATACCCATTAAATTGTTCGCCTTTTTTTATTGTCACAACATTGATTGCCGGGTTATCTGTAAATACTTCAAATCCATTATCCATTTTCTTATCTTTGGTAGGAAAAACATTAAGACAATATGGTTTTTCAATAAATAAATCAGCGTTTTTCTTAAGCTCGTTTTCTTTAGCGATAGTTAATCTAAAATCAAATGAGCGCATTCCAGAATCAACTTTCTTTAAATAAGTATTTTCTGGAACGATTGGTCCATTATAAGTCGGATGGGCACAATATGTTGCGCTTCTCAACAAAGTAACCATAATCGTATTGTCTTTATAAGAAGAAGCATACGTTGACGGGGTAATTAATTGCAAATAGGAACCATCATCTTGTTTTAAAGTGAGATAGTTATGAGCAATGCATTCATTGCCGTTTTCATATAATTTTTCATAGCCAAACATTTGTTCGCCAGAAAAACCCTTTCCAGTTAATGGGAGATGTAACTTATATGCTTTATTGATTTCGCCTGGCCAAAGATCAACGTGGCAGTCGATATCTGGACCTGATTTATATATTTTATATAGCAATCTTGCAGAAGCGTTTTGATATTCAAAAAAGCATTCAACCCCTAAATAAATATCTCCATCTTCCACCACTTCTATTGATTTCAATTGATCAAAAATACCATGAGGTTTATCCATTAATTTCATAGGGGTTGGGTTAGTGCCAACATAGTTATAATTCATTCCCCATGGATCTTCATAATCCTCATAAATAAATGGCTCAAATAAATTGCCTAGTGATACTTTTTTGCCATTCATGTATAAAGATTCAATTAATCCTGTTTTAGAAGAAATCTTGACCTTTTTTGATTCGTTTTCAAAAGCAATATCGTGATTGTAGTCTTTAGTGATACTTGCTTTAGGAATTGTGTGATACTTAGCGATAAACTTGGTTAACGCCATAGGCTTTAAGTCAGCTTTAAATACAACACGTTTTCTCCATTGAATTGCGATATTAGATTCTTCTTTAATTGTTTGAGAAGTTAATAAGTCACCATCTTCGTTATAGATATCAATTACTAAGTAATTACTTTCGTCAAAATCAGAAGGCACTAAAAAGCATGCTTCTGCATCCACTAGTTGTTCTACTCTATATGTTTTTGGATTAAAGACATAGAAGAAATATTCTCCCTCTTTTGCAGGTTCTTCGCCTTTAATTAATCCAAAGAACGCTTTAGCGCGTGCTTCATTTAATAAATGCATCGCATGACCAATATAGTCTAAAGCATTATCTTCCCCTGCCTTAATTGTTGTTCCACATAAAACATCATGGAATTCAACATTAAGCATATCCTCAACAGCTTCTTTTATGGTTTCACTAGGATAATCAATGCATCCCTTTAAAGAAGCGATAGAGCATATCTTTTCAGTGAATAAAATCTCATTTTCTAATGAGCGGTATTTTTGTTTAAGATTAACCATCGATGTATAGCAGCCCACCATACAAGAGATAATCGATTTATCCCATACCGCTACTGGACTAATATCGTTAAAGAATTCATCAGCGGTAGAGTGGACGATTTCAATATCTTTGTTATCTTTGATAAAAGCATCGATGTCTTTTAAATCATTGCGAGATGGACCACCACCGTGATTTCCAACTCCCCATGTTGATAAAATCACATCATAATCTTTGAGATTATCGATGTCTTTTTTTATCTTATCAACCGCATGCCCTAAAGGTGAACGATATTCGCTACATCTAGTAGCCTTAATTATTGAACCATCATATCCTTCCCATAAAAATTCTTCTTTTGGTAATTCAAGTTGATATTTTTTAGGGTCAACAAACCAATTAAGTGGACGCATGAAAATATAGTTTTCCTGACCGCATTTTTTAATGATTTGTACCAAACCACGTGAATGACCAAACGGATCAAAATTTACAGCGGTTTTTGAATATTGATTAAGCTTCTCTAGAAAGTATTGCTTTCCAGTTTGAATTTGTCTAACAATTGCTTCTCCACAAGGCATCAAACAGTCTGGTTGGAGATACCATCCACCCATAACATTCCATTTGCCTTGTTTGGCCTTTGCTTTAATGTCTTCGAATAAGAAAGGAGCATATTGTTCGGTATATTTGTATAATACAACTTCGTTGTGGTTAAATTTATAGTCAAAGTCATTTAAAAGATTAGCGGCACTTTGAAAGGTAGATAAGGCACATGATGCCCCTTCTTCCCATTCCCATTGCCAAATTTGATCAATGTGTGCATTGCATAATAGATGAACTTTTTTACTCATAATCCCTCTTATCAACGATTCTAAATGTTGTAATTAATAGAAAAGGTCAATGATTTTTGAAAGCTCTCGTTGACCTTTTTCATTGTTTTTATTTTGTTTAACAGTTATTAAGCCGTGAATGTGAAGTTAGATAATGCATCCCAACCAACATTTCCGCTTCCTTTAACAAATACATTAAAGTTGGCTAAACCGTTAAGGACGTTTGCGTCAGTGCATGTGGCTTGAACTTGAACTGTGCTAAATGCATCTAAAATCTTAACAGTCATGCTAGAAGCAGTAATGTTATCAAATACTAATTTTAATGAATAACCCGCAAATGGAGTTGTGTATGAAGTTGCAAAGCCATTATCAAGTGAGTAAACAACATCACTATAATTAACAGCGATATCAATACTAACTGAAGAGAAACCAGCAAAATACATCTTTGGTAAATAATAAACGCATGTATCACCAGCAGTATAGTTAACAAAAGCGATTTGGCTTGCGCTATCCGCTCTCACCCAACCATTTTGTGGAGTGGTTATTCCCCATGGTTCATAAGTATCATATGCTCCATAAAGATTTGCTGTGAAATCAAACGATGGATTAGCAACACCTCTTGCTTCACCACAAATTGAGCAAACTTCTTTACCAATGCAGTTAGAATCGACCACAAAATCATGGGTACACCCATCTACTGGTTCGGTTAATCCAGTTAATTCGATGGTAATCGCTCTATAAGCATCATCAGCAATCATATATAAAGACACGGATTTGCTTCCACTAAGGATATCTGCATCAGTAATAGTTAAGTTTTGATTAACACCATCTGAACATTCTAGAGCAGCAGCAACAGATGTTTGACCAACTGTAAATGTTAATGTTCCAGTATGGACACCAGACGCGCTGTAAGGGAAAGCATAGCTTCCGCTTTCTAAGCCTACTCTTGCATCCCAAACATTTCCTGTTAATGTGAAGGAAACACTCTTATATAAATTAAAGTTAATCTTTGGTAACTTGATTTCATTTTCAGTGTGACCAGCAGTGACTTCATAAGTCATGGTTTTTGCTGTTGGTTGAACATTAGTTCCCCATTTACCACCTTCAGCACCATAAGTAGCTTTTGTAAAATCAATGTCTGCAAATTGCATTTTATCACTTGATTGTGCTCCAGCTTCTCCACACACTGAACAAACAGTAGCAAAGTAACCAATTTTTTCAGCAACAACAGAATTAACAAAGTTATGTTCTGCTTTTGCAATTATTCTTTCGTCATCAGCACCGTAAGTATCGACAATATATTGAATATCTGCGTCTGATGGTAGGCCTTTTTCGGTAATGACAGCACCAACAGGTTCTTCAATTGTGGTGTAACCTTTACAATCGGTCCAGTATTCTTTGATACCATATTTTTCACATGTTGATGCTACGGCTTCGTAGTGATAATAAGTAGTAGAACCGCCAACAGGAACAAATAAACCCACTTTGTTGAGTTGATGAATTCCACTAGTAGCAACTATGCCAATACCAATAGCAAAAGTTGCGGCAAGTGAACCAAATAATAGAGTTTTCTTTTTCACAGTCTAAACCTCCTAAAAGATATCTAGTATTCAAAAAAACAACGTTTCTAACTATGTTATAGCACGAATTTATTATATATAAATGATTCCGCGTTTGTTTTTATGAAACTAACAAACATATGATAAGAAAATACAATTTTCAAAAAACGGAATTTTTAATTAAGAGTCAAGAGTTCAATACTTATTGTTCGATAAGGATCGTCTGCGGTCATAAATAGTGAAAATGCCTTATCTCCGTTGATAATATCAGCGTCAGTAACAACGAGGTTTTGGTTGGTACCATCTGGGCATTCTAAATAAACAGTTACTTTTTCTCCGTCGTAGGTAAATGTTAATGTTCCGGTGTGGACACCAGATGCACTATATGGGAAAGCATAGCTTCCACTTTCTAAACCGACTCTTGCATCCCAGACGTTACCGGCTAGGCTAAACGATACAGAACTATAGGCGCTAAAGTTAATTTTTGGAAGATGAATTTCGTTTTCTGCATGGCCTTCAGTAATCTCATAAGTCATTGTTTTGGCTGTTGGTTGAACATTAGTTCCCCATTTACCACCATAGGCACCGAATGTTGATTTTGTAAAATCGACGTCAGTAAAAGACATAGTCTTATCTGAAGGTTCACCTGGTTCGCCACATAATGAACAAACAGTGTTGTAGTAGCCAATTTTATCTACTGGTATTACATCAGTGTAGCTATGTGAGCAAGATCCAGACAAAACATTAAGACCAACGGTCACTGTTTGCCATAAATAACTAGAAATCACAAACAAGCTAATTGAAGATTTGCCGTTAATGATATCTTCATCAGTAATTGTGATGCTTTGAACATCAGATGTTTCATTACATTTAAGTGAAACGTTTAATGCGTTTCCATTTAATCTAATTGTTAAAACGCCTGTATGTGCTGGGTCTGCAGAATTTGAACTATTTGGTAAAATGTAAGATCCACTTTCTAAGCCAGCAGCAATCGCAAACGATCCACATGTAACACTAAATTGCACTGTGGTATAGGCTTTGTAATTAATTCTTGGAAGATAAATTTGCTCTTCGGCGTTTGCTTCAGATACTTCGTATTTTAATGTTTTTTTAGTCTTAAATGCGTCAGAATCAGTGACTGGGAATATATCTCCCCACTTGCCTCCATGAGCGCCAAATTGTTTTTGAATGAAATTAACATCATTAATTGTCATTACTTCTTCTGAAGGTCCACCATTTTCTCCACATAAAGAACAAACGGTATCAAAGTAACCAATTTTATCTGAAGGCACAACATTAACGTAATTATGGGTACAAGTTCCTGATAAAACATTCAAGTTTATAGTTACGGTTTGCCATTGAGCGGTAGAAGACATATATAAACTTGCGGGGCTTTGTCCACTAATGATATTAGAATCAGTAATAATAATTTGTTGAGAAAGTGATGTTTCGTTACAAGTTAAAGTTGCAGTAACTTTTTCTCCATCAAATACAAAACTTAAAATGCCAGTAGAACGATTTTGTTCTGTTCCAAAAGGTAAGATATAGGAGCCACTTGATAAGCCGGCTCCAATAGCCCAAGAACTACAATTAACTGCAAATTGAACTACTTTGTAAGCTTTAAAGTTTATTCTTGGAAGGAAGATTTGATCCTCAGTATTTGCAGCGGATACTTCGTATTTTAATGATTTCTCAGTTTTAAAGGCATCAGAGTCACTGACTGGGAATATGTCCGCCCATCTTCCACCATAAGCACCATATTGATTATTAACAAAGTTAATATCAGAAAGCATCATTGTTTCATCTGATTGACCAGCGTTCTCACCACAGATAGAGCAAACTAAATCATAATAGCCAATTTTATCTGCGGTAGGAGTATTAACAAAATGGTGTGTTGTACATCTAACGACCGTAATCTTTGGATTAGATAAATAAATATAATTTGGAGCAGTGATAGAAGTAAAAGCCCAATAACCAAGTGATTCTAAGTTCTTGTTTCCTTGGATAACATCAGTATCGTTACAAACAATAGTTAACTTGTTATTGGAATAGTTAACATCTGTCTCTGTGATAGTTTGTGTTAGTGATCTACCATCATAACTAATTTCAATTGTTCCACCTAAAGACAATGGACCGTTATACCAGTTGTCTGGATAAGAATCGATAGCCACCCATCCACCAGTTTTCCATTGATAAACGGCTTTGTTACATTGTCTATAATCCATCTTTGGTAAATAGATGTGGGCAATTGTGTTGTCATTTTGTGTTTCATCATGTGAATTCTTTGAAAGGCCATATTTAAGCCCATTAGCAAACACCCCATAATCGTTATAAGAAGTTGCTTCAATAGTCTCTTCTTCTGTTGGAGCATAAGATTTAGCGCCTCTAATGTCTTGCGCGAAATCAAATTCATTTACTTTCCATCTTGTAACTAAATCTAAGTTACTTTCTACTGGTTCGTTGAATTCAACACCGTCTTTAAGCCAAGCATCGAACACTAACTTTTTATCGCTATTAGTTGGAACATAATTAATTAATTCTCCATCTAACAAACTAATAGATTCAGTTAAATCAATAAAATTGACTGTGTATCTTTCACGGCATCTAAAAGACTCTACCGAAGTAACGTTTTCTTGGATGTCTGAAACATAATAGGACACGCTAAGTGTAAAGTTTCCTTTTTTTAGTCCAGTTATGTAATCACTAGAAACGTTTGCGATTGTATTATCAGATACGCTGCAACTCATTTCGCTTAGAGAAAGCGTCTTAACTAATGTAGAACCAAAAGAAAGTGAATAAGTTACTTTTAAAGGTTCTTCGCCCGCCACTACTTGATCGCTTTCATAATTGCACCATAAGTTATATGTTGCGGTTTTAACAGTAACGGTAAAGGATTTCTCTGCAATTAACTCACCGTATGTTACTTTGATTTTGGCATTAGTGGTACCAGCACTTAAAGCAGTAATAGTGTCATTACTAATGCTAATGATTGAGGTATCGAAATCATAGTAAGTTGCGTTAAGATTAATGACTTCGCCATTCATTCTTGTTTCATATTTAAATTCAAATTGATCACCTTCATAGAGTGATAATGATTCATTAACAATATTAAGTCCAAGGAGTGGTAATTCTTCGTTTCCTTTGACAATAACTTTGAATAAAGTTTTTGTAGTGTTATAGGTGATTTGAATAATTGCTTCACCAACCCCAACAGCTTCCACTAGTCCAGTAGAAGAAACAGTTGCAACAGAATTATCAAGAGATTTATACGATAATGTAACGCTCTCTTCTTTTTCTTCAATAACATATGTCGCTTGAATTTGATACTTTTCTCCAACTGTCATTGTCTTTTCTTTTGCGGTCAAAACAATATCCGCGGAATCAAGAACATCTTTGTGAATAACTTGTCCTTCTCCACAGGAGAAAAGAAGGAAGCTAGATAAAACCATTAAGGAGGCTATTTTTGTAATTCTTCTCATCGCGTTTACCCCCTAGAATCCAATTCCTTCAGCAGCTTCAGAGATCTTGGTTAACTTAAAATAACTAACAAGACTATTAAAGTCTGCTTTCATTTCTTCCAAAGTATCGCGGCTATAGAAATCGGAATAATAACTAATTAAGCAGTAATAAGTTGTTATCATTTCTCTTTTAATACGGTAATAAAGTTTTGTGTACAAAGTCTCATCTGTGGTTTTGTATTTTTCGATGGCTTTTAAGCCTTCTTTTAATGCATTATGCATAGAATCAACAGTTGGTTTGTTCCAACATTCAATATCATCAACGATATCGCTTTTTATGCCACACTCTATTTGATTAGCGTTCGTGTAATAGGTGTAACGATCTCTAGTTAATTTATAGTAAAGTTCAAGGCTATCAGAAGCGTCTTTGTAATAATGCTCCATAAATTCATGAACTAAGTCTTCGTAGTTTTGATCAATGTTCCATAGTAATTGGCTCTCAACAAATAAGCGCATATTTGTTAAGCCAGTAACATTATTAACTACCGCACCTTGAGAGTAGAAATATTTAACGTGATGCTTTTTATATTCTTCAAGATATGGCTTGAATGAGCCAAAATTATTGAAATTCATTAAGAAGTTCTTATAGTTAACATCGTATGAATAAACGATAATTCTTCCATCCATAATTTCATCCCATTTTTCTAAACAAACACGGATATCGGAATTTGATGCTCCTGTATAGAAATCTTTTGCAAAATTCAATTCGATAGGAGCGAATTCAATATAAAGTTTTTTATTTGGAATAATCTTATCTGAATCAAATGGTTTGATAGATTGATAATATCCAAAGAATACATAGCGGATATCTCTATTGAGATTTCTTAAATCTCCTCTTTCCGTCATGATACTTTCTACTTTATCAATAACATCATTTAAGAATAAGACGATAAGGCCGCTTATTTTGCCTTCGCATCCATATTCTTCCATTTTGTGTTGGCAAGCCTCACAAGTGCAGAAAGCACGGTTGTCTTCTTGACCAATCATAAAGTATTTGGCGGATTCATTTTTAACAATATAGTTTTCATATAAGTTTTTCGCCATTTCGCTGACCATTCCTTCATAGTCAATTCCATGAGCGGCATAGCACAACTGATAGAAGGTATCTGCAGATGCGTCAGCGTACCATTCTGGATGATCCTCGCGATATTTATCTTGATTTAAAAGATTGTGGTATTTGTTTGTAGAAGTATGTCCATGAAGTGCCCATCTATTATCAGTTTCTTTAGTAAATAATCTAAGTCTAGACGCTAAAGTTTTATTTGTGATGAGTTCTTTATAACCGAGTTCGCGTTCATCAAAGGAAGGAATGAATGACTCATCAATCGATGGAATATAAACATCATCAGATTCCTTAACATAAATTTCATCATCAGAGTATGCTTTATAGTCCACTAAAATCTCAAGAAGTCGATATGTTCCATAAAGAATTCCTTCTTGGTCATAATTCTCATCAGAAAGGACGAAGATGTTTTCTCCTTTTCCAAATAGATAATAGCCGCTATTAAGGTAGTCCTGATTAGTAGGCATAGTAATGTTATTACTAACACTTAATGATGTTTTACCAAAAGATACATATGGAAGAGTACTATCAAAAGCATCAACTGATTCATCAACGATTTTAAAAGTTGCTTTACTGGCCATTTCAATGACAGTAGCAAATTCGTTGACCGCCATATTTATGTATTCATTTTTTGAATCTGGTTTAACTAATTGATAATCAGAAACGTTATTTGAAACAATTTTGATTTTATCAACGGTGTGATACTCAATGGTAGAAGCGACATTACAAGAAACCAAAGAAGCAATTAGAAATGGAATAAAAAATAATTTTTTCATAGTTATGTCTACCTCACTTCTAAAACAAATTCTTTAATAGTAACGTTGCCATAGGCATCAACCGCTAAATATCTGAGTGTGTATTTACCAGCCATGTATAACTTAACGGCGTTCTCGCTTTGGACCAATTGTTCAGAATAGTGATCTAAATCAAGATAATTTTCTTTATAAATTTCTCCGTCCACCATTTGGCTATGTTCAATAGCGATACCTTGGTTATTTGGGAGATATAACGACACATCTAAAGTGCAATTATGTGAGTTATCAGAGAATGTATAAGCAGGAAGAGTAAATACTGAACCAACTGAATAATAGTTAGCTGGAGTAAAGCTCACGGTCAATTCCGGCTTTTCGTTTTCAATACAGCAAATGGTTAGAGAACGGTTAGATGTTCTACCATTACCGTCTTTGGAACTATATTCAATACGGTAATTACCGTATTTATTTAGTGTCACCTTATAACCAATAGACGCATCAGCCTTATTTAAAATCTTGTTGCCTGTGCTATCGGTCATTGTGACATATAAATATTCAACATAAGATAAAACATCAAAGGCACTGGCTTTAGAGATTATAATTTCCTCTCCTAGTTCATTGGCCCAGTTAAGGTTACTATCGGTGATGATTTGTGGACCAGCGTTATCCTTAACAATTGATGTTTTAAACGATTGGTTGTTAATGAAGTAAACAGATGCTTTAGCAGGATTCTCAAGGTTCATAAATCCAAAAGAAACATATACTTCATCAGAGAAACCTTCAAAGTCATTACCATTATCGTAATATTTGATTTTGCAAACATCGTTATAGTTCAAATCTCTTAAAGTTTTGTAATATGGACGATAATAAATCTCAAAGACGCCAGATTCATTCGCTAATTCTTTAGAATAATTATCATATGGAACAAACATCTTCATTGTTCCACTAGAAGGAGCAATCTTCAAAGTCACACATTTGTCTTTGTTAAAGCGATCTCTAATTTTGATATAGAAGTGACTATAATTCGCCATTGTTCCATCATCTAATCCAAAAGATAATGATAAATCATTAGAAGAAATGGACTTAATGAAGCTAATCTCGTTTTCACTATTAATAGTGAATTGAGTGGCTTTTCCTTGTACGTTTTCTACTCCATAGTTATTATCGCTAGAATAGAAATAATTACTCTTTATAGTTCTACCATTAGAGTCAGTGCCATCCACTACTTTAACTGTGAATGTTTTTCTATTTTCAAAAGAATTGTGTGGAACGAAATCAATGACAATGTCATCTAAAGTTTCAACGTGTAACTTACTATCTGTATAGGAAAGTCCGTTTACATTAACTGATACTTCGCCATCAACAATTTCATTCCCGTTAGGATATTTGCAGCCGATACGAGGAATGTCATAGTATTGTCCTCTAATCATGACTGGTGGTAAATCAATGTAGTCAACAATGATTGGGTGTTCAATATTTTGAATATCAAAATCCACTATTTTGGTGACTGGATTTTCATATATATCACTTACGACATATTTTACTTTGTAAATAGCAATAGATGTCGGTGTAAACGAATTGTCTTTAAGTTCTACTTCGGTAGAATCCGGACTAATTAAATAGCGTTTTATATTAACTTTGCCCTGGGCGTTTTTCACAATCACGTCATCTAAGGAGCATAAATTAACTTCTTCAAACACACGATGGATTGAAGTGTCTTCAGGAACAATTAAATCAATATCTTTGATAATCGGTGAACAATAAACTTCATAGCTTTGTTCAGCGTAATTGCCGCTATAATCGGAACAGCAATATGAAACGATATACTTACCAAAGTATGATGGAACAAAGTTATCACCATTATTAGCGATATCAATATATGCTTCACTATATTTGTCATAGTATTGAACTTTTGTTTTCAAAAGTAAACCATCATCAAAATTATCAAAAACATTGGCTTTGAAAATTGGGTACTTGCCTCCTTTTTTAGCAAGAGGCAAATCAAATTTGTCATATCCATCAAAATCAATCGTAATTTCTGGAGCAGCATTATCTCTTAATAACTCTTGAGAAAAATCATAGCCAAAAATTGATTTAATAATGATTTTTGCTCCTGTACCAGAAACATCGTTAGCGGTAATAGATAAAATCGCTTTGCCATTTTTAAATCCAGTCCATGGGTTAGCAGGGTAGATGGTTGGATTATCTAAATCGTTTACCAAAACTGTATTACCCACAACGTCGTATTCAGATTTTACAAAAATTTGTTTAGAAGAATAATCAAAGAAGAGTTGTGAATTTAAATAACCAGTATTTCTTATAGCGTCTTCTGATAGACCTCTAAAAGTTAAAAATGTTGGGGCACCAGTTTGATCGTTATTGACGTGCCATTGATCGGCCCAATTTTCATATCCAGCATAATATTGGTCAGCCGCTTTAGCGGTAGCATAAGTTAATCTAGTTGCTCCACCAGAGCCTGCCAAGCCATCAACATACTTGATATTAACAAAATTATTTGGGTCGTCAGCGTCAGTTAATGTGATAACTAACTCTCCTAAGTCGTAAGCGCCTGGAGAAGAAGGCTCAACAATAAAATCGATAAACGATAAATCTTTAGATGCATTAGAAAAATCCAAGATTTTATTGAAAGTGATTGGATCTCCTTCGCGTGAGTTGATACGAATTCCACTATATTCAGAAACGCCAACAGAAGGATCAAGTGCATCATTATAAGCAAAAGAACCTTTTGAGATAGTTGAACCACTAGCGCTAAACATGCTAAGTGGAGTTCTAATCGACATGGTTTCTAGAGTCTTTGTGATTATTTCTTCGCCAAAAGAAGCAGAGAATTCAAATATGTACTTTCCGGCTTCAGAAAAGTTAACTTCAGTGGAATTAATAACAGCGCCACTAGGAGTATGAACCATGCAAGAAGTCGCCTCTTTTGTTTCTCCGTTATGCTCAATATTAATCATTGAAACATTAATTTTCGTTCCGATAGCGACTTCGCTAGGAACTTCAACACTTAATGTAGAATGGGCTTTTAAACTATAGACAGGAGTAAAAACAACTAACCCTAGGGAAACAAACAATAATAAAAGTGAACTAGCTTTTTTTCTCATTCTTTGATTCCTCCATCAGATAGGTTGCTCATCAACTTTTTATTAAACACAATCGCTAAAACAATAATTGGAATAGCAACAATAAAAATCATCGCAATTAATTGAGGGATACCGCCGTAATTCTCTGAATGTAAAGAGAAGTTAAACACTGCAGTGCCAACAACTGGATAGGAAGGGAGATAATAATATGGAATTTGATAGTCATTCCAGAAGTTAATGAAATTTAATAAGAACACAATGCCTATTGTTCCTAATGCAAAAGGCATAATGCAATTAACCATAATTCTAAAATTACCAGCTCCATCAATTTTGGCGGCCTCTGTATAGGCAATAGGAATGGATTTAAATATAGAATAGAAAAGTAAGAAATAGATGGTAAGGAAGTTAGCCTTCATAATCCAGAATAACCAAAGGTTATCGAAAGCTCCGACTGCCTTAGCAACACGAATCTCTGATGGCAAATTACCAACAATTGGAATAGCCATTGTAATAATCACAATGCCGTAAATTACCTTGCCGAATTTAAAGTTGAACCTAGCAGAAGCATAAGCACAAATACAAGGCACAATTGTTGCTGCTAAAGAACAAGAACCAGCATAAAATACTGTTCTTAGTAAAATATCAAAGATATTTAATTCGGTGTAAACATCAGGTTTAACAACAAAGTCTTTAAAGCCATTGATGTAATTCTCGAAAGTATAGCTAGTCGGGAATGATAATGGATTGTGCAAGTATTCACTATATGCATCTCTAGAAACAAAAGAGACAAATAATCCCCAAACCAATGGCAATAGAAGAACAACAACATAAATTACAAGGATAATGAAAACAACAACATATAAAGGACTTGTCTTGCGTCGTGGTTTAAGCAAACTTCTCTTTGTCATTTTTCAAACCTCTTAAATAATTTGTTGATTCCAAATACTGCAATAATTGCAATGACTGAGCAGCATAAGCCAAAAGCGGACATAAGTGGATAATTGTCATAATTATCAGGACCAGGTGCTGCCATTGAATAAATAAAGTAGCCAATAGTAGCAATATCTGGAGCGTTATAGATTGTTCCATAGAAGTTAAATAGCAACATTTGGTTAGTAAAGATGCCTGCCACACTAGCAATGATAAATGTTTTAATGGTTGGAAGTATTCCAGGCAAAACAACATGAGTTAATAATCTAGTTTCACTACAGCCATCAAGTTGACCTGCTTCAATTAAGGATGGGGAAATTTGAGCCATGGTGTTTGTGTAAAAAAGAACTTGAGCGCCAAATGAAATCCAAATGTAATAGATGAGCAGGATTGGAAAGGCAGTATTAGAGTATGGATCTAATAAACCAAGCCCTGAAAGGTTCATGATTCGAGAAACATAGTCAACCATGTACCCCTTAAAAACAGTAGTTAATAAAATGGATGGAATAACGCTTGGTAAGAACAAAAAGAATTTGAAAAAGCGATACAATAATCTCTTTCTATATATATAGAACGAGAAGATAATTGCAGGGACAGTTCCAAAAACAACTGTACAAGCCCACAAAATAAATGAATTAAGAATTAGGCTTCCTAAATTCAATCCT
>CAMOSZ010000022.1:0-4081 GCA_946625285.1 uncultured Caryophanales bacterium
ACCATCATTATTGTTACTCACGATATGGGAATAGTCCTCAATCACGCGGACCATGTCATTGTAATTAATGAAGGCAATATTGCTTTTGAAGGATCTCCATCTACTTTATTTAGTGGAGATGTATCTAACTATTCAATTGATATTCCGCCTTTATTCTCATTCTGCAAATTATTAGAAAGTCATAATGTCAATATTGACATAAACAAAATAAGAACAGTGGATGATTTATTTGTCCAACTTAAGGAGATACTCAAATGAACAATTTAACATTTGGTCGATATTCTCCTTTTAACACGTTTGTGCATCGTCTTGATCCACGAAATAAACTTTTTATTATGACTTTATTATTAGTGTCTATCTTCTTAAGAGTGGATACTTGGTCTACTGCTTTAATCTTTACAGGATTCTTATTCTTGTTCTTAGTGATAACAATGATTATCTCTAAGATTAACTTTATTGACTTATTTAAATCATTAGGAGCAATGTGGGTGATGATAGTGTTCCTGCTTATCATCTATATCTTTATTCCTAATCCTAATTACGACCCATCACATATCGCTTTTTATATCGGAGGATATGGAGTTAATTACGATGCATTTTATCAAAGTGGTTATATCATTTTTAGATTAATAATGATGATTATGATTACGATGATTTTAACTAGCACCACTAAACCGATGGATTTAACCTATGCAATTGAATGGTATCTCACCCCACTTAAATTAGTGAAATTCCCATCTCATATCGTAGCGATGACTTTAAGTATTGCCTTAAGATTTATTCCTACTTTATTAGATGAAACTCATCGTATTATGAAGGCTCAAGCTTCTAGGGGAGTAGATTTTGATCACGGAGGATTAATTAAAAGATTATCCGCGATAGTTTCTTTAATTATTCCTTTATTTGTTTCTGCAATTGGAAGAAGTGAAGAATTATCTAACGCGATGGAGGCTAGAGGATATAATCCATACGCGAAAAGAAGTAGATATCGTGTTTTAAGATTTGGCTGGAACGATTTAGTAGGCTTACTAATCGGACTCGTTATTTTTGGTGGACTACTCGCCGCGATCATCATCGATAAGAATTTCATCAAGATTGATTTGATTTATTGGATTTTTGGGGCTAAACCTCTATTTTAGGAAAGATTTATGAGATTATTCGCATCTTGTGTGTATAAAGGGACTAAGTATTATGGTTGGCAAAAACAACCTAACGTAAATACTGTAGAAGAAGAGATAGAAAAAGCTCTTTCGAAGTTTTTTGGTAACCAAGAAATTAATATTTATGGAGCAGGTAGAACTGATGCAGGAGTGCACGCTTTCGGACAAAAATTCCATTTTGATATAGAAGATAGAGAGATTGTTTTAAATCGACTTTTATATTCAGTTAATCAAATGCTTCCTCCTGATATTAAGATAGAAGATATAGAGGAAGTAGACCCAGATTTCCATGCGAGATATTCCGCGAAAAATAAGTGTTATACATACACAATTCTTACTCAGTCTAAAGATCCATTCTTATATGATACTGCATATCTACATCCAGAGAAGATTGATTTAGATAAAATAAGAGAAGTGTTAAACTACTTTGTTGGTGAACATAACTTTAAAAATTTCACTTCTAAAGAAGAAGATGAATCTAATTTTATTAGAAACATATACTCAATTGATGTCGACACTCATGGGGATTTAATCTATATCACTTTAGTGGGTAATGGTTTCATGAGATACATGATTAGAATGATTGTGGGAATGGCAATACATATCTGTGATAAAGATTTAGATCCTGAAATAGTCTTAGATATGTTAGATAATGATTCTCCTAGAGAAATATGTGCATATAAAGCACCTGCTAATGGATTAACATTAGTAAATGTTCATTATTAATATATAAGGATATATGCGCGCATATGCGCACATAAAGAATTATCCTTATTTATAAAAATAAGAAAATATTTTCATATAAATAACATTGTGATATTATTTTTGAGCGTATAGAGGTAAAAAGATTTATGGGAAGAGCACACGAAGTAAGAGCAAAAGCTATGGCTGCAACTGCTGCTGCTAGAAGCGCATTATTTATGAGAGCCAGTAAAGAAATCTACATGGCCGCAAAAAGTGGTGTTCCTGATCCAGATAGTAACTTAGCATTACGTTCCGCGATTGAAAAATGGAAGAGCCAACACGTTACTAAAGATGTTATTGAAAGAGCTATTCAAAAAGCTAAAGGCGGTTCCGCTGAAAGCTATGAAGAAGGCAGATATGAATTCTTTGGTCCAGGTGGAAGCTTATTAATTATTGATACATTAACTGATAACACCAATAGAGCGTTAGTTAACGTTAGAACAACTGTTACTAAAAAAGGCGGACATATGGGTTCAGTTATCTTCAACTTTACTGAAACTGGTGTCTTAGTCTTTAACGGAAATAATAGAGATGAAGTCGAAGAAACTTTAATCTTAAGTGATGTCGATGTTAGAGAAGTTACAGAAGAAGATGGAGTTATCGAAGTATTAGTAGAACCATCCGCATTCGCTCAAGCAAGAGACGTCCTTTCTGGAATGGGTATCACTGAATTCGAAACAGCAGAAATTACATTCTTACCAAACGATCCAATTGAAATTACAGATCCAGAAGATAAGAGAAAATTCGACGAATTAATCGATATGCTTGATGAACTTGAAGATGTTCAAAACGTCTATCATAACGTTAAGCAATAATCTAATTATTAAAAAACTAAATAAGAACCCAAAGGGTTCTTTTTATATAAATCGAAGGTTAAGTAATTAAATAATAAAATATTTAATTGATTTAAGATGATAAAAATAATATTATTTAACTCGGCACAAGCCAAAAATAATGAAGTCCCCGGTAAGGAATAAGTTAGTTTGGTAAAGGAGGATTAATTGTATGCAACGTCAAACTACTATTGCAAAAGCAAATGAAATCCAAAGAAAATGGTATGTCGTTGATGCCACTGACAAACCATTAGGTAGATTAGTCTCCCAAGTTGCTCAAGTTTTAACAGGTAAGGTGAAACCAACATGGACACCAAATGTTGACTGTGGTGATTATGTCATCATTATCAACGCTGAAAAAGTGAGCTTATCTGGAGATAAAATCCACAATAAGAAATATTACAACGTGTCTGGCTATGATGGCGGTCTTAGAACAAGAACCGCGGGCACAATGCTCAAAGAATTCCCATGTGAAATGATTGAGAGAAGTGTTCACGGTATGGTGCCAAAAGGACGCTTAGGAAGACAAATCGAAAAGAAATTATTTGTCTACGCTGGCCCAGATCACAAACATGAAGCTCAAAAACCAGAAGTTTTAGAGCTCAAATTCTAGGAGGATGTAAATAATGGCAAAGAAAGAAAATCTCCAATACTATGGTACTGGTAGAAGAAAATCATCTATCGCAAGAGTTTATGTTCTCGAAGGCAAAGGCAACATTACTGTTAATGGTCGCGATGTCAATGAATATATGCCATATGCAACCTTAGTAATGGACTTAAAACAACCATTAGTCTTAACAGGAACTGAAGGCAAATATGATGTTAGAGCTGAAGTTCGTGGTGGTGGTTTTACAGGACAAGCCGGTGCTATTAGACTTGGCATTACACGCGCTTTACTTGAAGCAGGATGCGATCGCAAGACCTTAAAGGTTGCTGGTATGATTACCAGAGACTCCCGTAAAAAGGAAAGAAAGAAATACGGTCTTAAAGCAGCGAGAAAAGCTCCACAATTCTCTAAGCGTTAATCTTCAGTTGATATCTTTGATATCATCCACAAGACAAAACAAATCAAGGAAGTTGTTAAAAACTTCCTTTTTGTTTTTTAAATTTATTATTGATAAATATTTACTATTATTATATATTATTTAAGCGCGTATTCGGGCCTTTAGCTCAGTTGGTTAGAGCGCACCCCTGATAAGGGTGAGGTCGATGGTTCAAGTCCATTAAGGCCCACCAAATTCGCGATTACATCAGCCCTATATAGGGCTTTCATTAATTAAGTAACACTATAGGGACACTTAGTTCAGCGGGAGAACGCTTCCTTCACACGGAAGAGGTCACAGG
>CAMOSZ010000023.1:0-4179 GCA_946625285.1 uncultured Caryophanales bacterium
ACATATTTATTTCTTCAACTCTTTCATTCCTTTAAGGATTTTTTCAGGAGTAATTGGTAATCTATGAATTCTTACACCTGTCGCGTTATAAATTGCATTACAAATAACTGCCGGTGGAGTATCAATACCAATTTCACCAACTGATTTAGCACCAAATGGGCCTGTTGGTTCATAAGAATCAGCAAATTCAGTAGTGAGCTTATGAATTTCTTTATGTGTTGGGATGTGATAATTGAGGAAGTTATTAGAAATAAGTTTTCCTTTCTTATCATATTTAACATCTTCAAAGCACGCCATGCCTAAGCCTTGGACAACACCACCTTCAACTTGTCCTCTAGCAAGCATTGGGTTGATAGTTGTTCCACAATCGGTAACAGTGACATAGTTAAGAACTTCATATTCACCAGTTTCAGTATCAACTTCTACTTCCGCATAAGCCGCCATAAATGGAGGTGGAGATACATGACCATAATAGCTTTCTACAACTTGAACTTGTTGTAAGTTCTTGTTATAAAGCATCTTCACTGACATATCGTTCAAAGTGATGGATTTATCACCAGAAGTGAAGGTTTTGCCATCAAATTCAACATTTTCTTCTTTAGTTTCAAGGAATACTGCAGCTTCTTTAATTAAACGTTTTCTCATCTTTTGCGCAGCTTTCCAAGCAGCGTTTCCAGAGATATATGTTGTACTACTGGCGTAGGCTCCACAGTCAAATGGAGTAAGGTCAGTATCGGATGAATAGATTAATACTTTATCCACAGTAGTTCCTAATTCTTCAGCAACGATTTGGGAAATGATTGTGTCACTTCCTTGACCAATATCAGTTGCTCCAACAGTAACCATATATGAGCCACCATCGTTGAGTTTAATAGAGCAGCTTCCCATATCCATGAATGGAATGCCACTACCTTGCATAGCAATAGCCATACCATATCCTCTAACTTTAGTGTCACTAATTTTCTTGTATGGGTAATTCTTTTCCCAATCGATTAATTCAGCACCACGTTTAATACAATATGGAAGTTTGCATGATTCCATTATCATTGCGGTACCTTTGGTACCTTCACCCATAATTTCAAAGATTGGTGAAGTTTCCTTTTCTCTCATGGAGTTCATTTCTCTAATAACTTTTGGATCCATCTTTAGCTTTTCTGCTAAGACATCGATAGTTGCTTCTAGAGCATAGTTACCTTGAATAGCACCATATCCACGGAAGGCTCCGGCTGAGACATGGTTTGTATATACAACTTGTCCGCCAAAACGGACAGCGTCGACTTTGTTATAAAGTGGTAAGACTTTACTACCAACAATCATAAAGACTGTTAACGAGTGTTCACCATACGCACCAGTGTCACTTAATGAACGACAATCAATCGCGTTGATTCTTCCGTCTTTCATCGCACCAATTTTCATTGTGATTCTCATTGGGTGACGTGTATAACTGCTTTCAAATACTTCTTCACGAGTGTAAACGCATCTTGCAGGTTTGCCTGTTCGTAAAGTTGTTAAAGCACAGAAAAATTCACCGTGGAAAGCTTGTTTTCCACCAAAACCACCACCAACTCTTGGTTTAATTACACGAATTTGACTTACTGGAATGCCAAGTGTCGTTGCCATAATTCTTCTCATATGGAATGGGGTTTGGGTAGAGGAATAAATAACTAATCTATTGTGTTCATCTAAACGAGAATTGCTGCTATGTGTTTCAAGCATCGCATGAGCTTGTGCTTGTGTATAGAACACTTCTTCCACTACGACATCAGACTTTTTAAGTTCTTCTTCGACATTACCAACTTCCATCTCATATGCAGCGGCAACATTCTTCTTTGGTTCAAAACCAATTGGGAACATTTCACAAATGCCATCTTCAGGGTGGATAACTGATTTGTTTTCAAAAGCTTTTTCAAAATCTAATACCGGTTCTAATACTTCGTATTCAACTTTAATTAATTTAAGTGCTTCTTCTGCAATCTCAGGAGTAATAGCGGCAACCATTGCCACTTCATCTCCAACATAACGGACATATTCATCCAAGATGAACTTATCGTGTGGTGAAGGTTCTGGATAGCCTTGGCCTGCTCTAGAGAAAGAGACATGTGGAACGTCTTTATAAGTTAAGACTAATTCAACACCGTTGAGTTTCTTAGCTTCGCTAACATCAATATTTTTGATATGAGCAAAAGCGTGTGGAGAACGTAAGATTTTAATAGTTAGACTATTTTGTGCTGCTAAATCATCAGTGTAATAGCTTCTGCCTTGCATTAAGGCTTTGCCATCAACTGAATATGTTTTATTATTAACAACACGCATTTTCTTTTTATCGACAGTCATCTTCTATTCCTCCTTTAAGTAGGCTTTAATGGCATTCATTTGAGAATGTAAGCCAGAGCAACGGCAGAGATTGCCGACGATATAATTTTTAATTTCTTCATCGGTTGGGTTCTTATATTCTCTTTTAAGAGAATAAATAACTAAAGCATAACCAACATTACAGAAGCCACATTGATCCGCTCCTTCTTCAGAGAAACAACGTGAAATTTTTGCTGCCTCTTCTTGGATACCTTCAATTGTGGTGATGTGTTTGCCTTCAACTGAGGCAGTTAATAATGAACAGCTCATCATTGGTTTGTTGTCCACTAAAAGGGTACAACTACCACAACTTGATTCATTACAACCAACCTTAATAGATTTAAGTCCATGTTTTCTTAAAGTATCAGCGAGATATTCGCCTGGGTTAACAGAATATGAGACTTCGGTATTGTTCAAAAAGAAAGTAACTAACATTATTTGCTAACCTCCTCAAGTCCACGTCTAACATAGACTTTTGTTAAATCAGTACGGTACTCCGCACTTGAGTCTTTATTATCTAAGTAAGAAAGCTCTTCAACTGCCATTTCAGCGGCTTTCTTATATTGTTCTGGGCCAACTTTTACTTCTTTATTGAGGTAATCCATCGCTTTATGAGCCAAGGATGCAACCATTGGTCTAGCGCCTACTGCAATACGATAATTACCATCAACTTTTGCAATCGCGAAATTGATAATAGGAAAATCTAAGGCCGTTGTTTTTACCTTTTTGTAGAAGCCTTTTCCGTTTCCTTTTTTGATATGAATCGCTACTAAGATAGCGTTAATTTTTCCCTTATAGTTTAGGTAGTCTTCTAGACTCATTGATTGAGCCGGATAGAATTCCAAAGTGACATCATATGGTAATAATCCACATATAACATCAGAGAAAGGATATCTTCCCATAATAGATCCACCTATGGTGGCGATATTACGGAAGTTCACTCCCATGACTTCTCTAGTGGCAAAAGCAATTGAATCATTGAAAAGGCTACGAACGATTGGAGAATTCTCAAAATCTCTTTGAGTAACCATGCTTCCGACAATAACTTCTGACTTAGTTTCGCTAATTTGATTTAAGCCAAGGGTAGATAAATCGAGCAATGTATTAACATCTTGCCCTATTTTCTTAATCCAAAGTCCGCCAGCGAGAATTACGTTTCTTGGATCTTCTTGTAACTTGCGATAGGCATCTTCTAATGAAGATGCACGGTAGTACTCATTTACTTTCATACTATCTTCCTTCCTCAGTTATCTTTATATTTTGGTAATCTAAAAATTCATTTAGATTAATTACTATGTTTTTGTCTTCGACATTAATTATCTCATAGTTTTTGCTATCACGAAATATTTTTAGATTACTATCTAATGGCATTGATAATATTTCGTTTTTATATTTCTTTGAGATATAAATTGGGTGTCCGTCTTCGTTTAAATATCTAGGCACTCTTACTTCGCCTTTTCCTGCTAATAAAGCTTTAAAGGTGTCGGGTTTGACAAACGGGCAATCTCCAGGAATGATAAAGAAATCATTTGTGGTTTCTCTAATTCCTTTTTGAACACTAGAAAACATTCCCTTTTCATAATTTAAGTTATGAACAAAAGTAACATTCTCTCCTTTTAATGCTTCTCTAATCTCTTTGTCATATAAACCAGTGACAATAATCACTTTGTTAACGAATGGTTCAATGCTTTTAAGAGTATGCCAAATAATTGGATGCTCATTAATAGTTAAAAGCATCTTGTTAGTTTTCATTCTGGTGGATTTTCCACCAGCGAGAATTATTCCATCTACCATTACTATAATTATATTTTGTAGATGTTGATTTAT
>CAMOSZ010000024.1:0-4908 GCA_946625285.1 uncultured Caryophanales bacterium
GCTATAGGAGTGTCGACTACCAAAATCTTGCAAGAGAATGGATTCGGAACATTCTTATTCTACTGGGGACTAATCTCCGTTAACTTAGGAATAATTAATTTATTACCATTCCCAGGATTAGATGGATGGCATTTACTTGTCATTGCGATTGAAGGAATATTCAGAAAAGAAATACCAGCGAAAGTTAAAAACGTCGTTTCAGCGGTAGGCGTCTTAATTCTATTCGCCTTAATGATTTTAATCGTCGCTAAAGACATCATTGGACTATTTTAAAGGAGGAAAGATATGAAAGAAAAAATGAAGAGTTTCTTAACTCATATTCACATCGAGAATATCGATGATTTTGATATCGACTTTGAAATGGTCGGACGTAACCGTTTTAATTACGAACAAATTGACATGATTATCGTTAAAGAAACCCCATGGAATTACGAATTACTCCGTCAATTCATGGATGGTTTAGGAACTATTGAATACCCATATACATTACATTTCTCATATTTAAATAAGCCAACTAGTGATGATGCGATTAGCCTTTTTGATAGTTGGTATAGATTCATCTATCGAAGTGAAAGCGACATCGAACTTATTAAAAAAGATGACTCAGTTATCACTGTTCAATATTTAGATGAATCCTTTAAGAGCAGAAACGAACAAATCATCAAAGAATTTAAATCATTCTTGTCTTTCATTTCATATGACTTCATTGAAATTGAAGAAGAGATTAAACCAGTTGAACCTGAAGTCGTTGAAGTTGATGAAAAAACGAAAAAGAAACTCACTAAAGTTGCCTCTAAAGTAGCGGAAGTGGATATTGAAGAAAATAAAAACGAACCAGAAGCGATGGACCGTAATGAAATCATCGAAATGGTGGAGAAAGAGCAAAGCGAAAAGAACCAACAAATGGAAGATGCTTTGCTTAAACAAATGAAGAAAAACCGCGAAGCGATGCTCAAAGAAAGAGAACGCGATCGTATTAATAGACGTGGTAAATATACTTATGTTGAAAAGATCGATGATATCACTAACGAAAGCGACCATGTTGACTTTAACGGCAAAGTCTTCTCTTTAGAAGTTATTGAAAGAGGAGATAGAAAACGCCTTAATTTTGGAGTGGCTGATGAATTTGGTGGAGCAATTAGTTGTAACATGTATCAAAACCTCCAAGTAAATGATGAATTAGTTAAAGATTTACTTCACGCCAACGTCCGTATTAGAGGAGCTGCCTATGTTGATGAATACGACCATAACCTTAAGGTTAAGTCTCATTTTATCGACTTATTACCACCTCCAGAAGTCATACCAGATGCGACACCTATTAAGCGTGTTGAATTACATTTACATAGCAATATGTCTACTCAAGACGGAATCTCTGAAATGAGTGAATATTGTAAATACGCTAAAAAGCTTGGCCATACTGCTATGGCTATTACTGACCATGGTGTGGTTCAAGGATTCCCAGATGCTCAAAAAGCTGGCAAAGACAACGACATGAAGATGCTTTATGGCTGTGAATTCTATATGGTTGATGACAAACTTAAATATGTCGATAACCCTACAGATATTGAACTTAATAAAGCAGACTATGTTGTATTCGACTTTGAAACTACTGGTTTAAGCGCTAGATATAACAAGATTATCGAATTTGGCGCTGTTAAGATTGTTCACGGAACAGTTGTTAGCCGTGTCGATATTTTAGTTAACCCTGGAGTTCCAATCCCAGAAAAGATTAAGCGAATCACTAATATTAGTGATGATATGCTTAAAGACGCTCCTAATATTGAAGAAGCAATGAAAAAGATTATGGATTACATTGGAGATGCAATCCTTGTTACACATAACGCATCCTTCGATATTGCCTTCCTTAACCAAGCCTTAATCGATTTAGGAAAAGAGCCAATCAAGAATGGTGTAGTTGATACACTTACTCTTTCTCAATATGTCTTCCCAGAATCACGTAGTCATAGATTAGGTGTTCTATGTAGAAATATGGAAGTTGAATATGATGAGAAGAGCGCTCACCGTGCTGATTACGACGCCTTTGTTTTAAGTGAAGTTTGGCAAACCTTATTAGTGAGATTAACTAAAGATAATCTCCATCTTAAACATAAAGACTTAGTGAATTTAAAAGCTAAAGATGAACTAATCTCTCACCTTAGACCAAAACACGTTATTGCTTTAGCAAAGAATTTAGCAGGATTAAAAGATTTATATCGTTTAGTTTCTATTTCTAATATTGATTATTTTGCTAAGGCCTTAAAGATTCCTCTACTCCCTAGAAGAGTGTTAGAAGAATATCGCTCTAATCTATTAATCGGTTCAGCCTGTTTCAATGGTGAAGTATTTGAAAACGCTAGATATTACAACTCTTATAAACTTAAGAAGACAATGGCTTTCTATGATTATATTGAAGTTCAACCACCTGAAAATTATTCCTTCTTAGTGAACACAGAAGAATTAACTAAAAATGATGTTCATCAATATATCAAAGACATTATTTCTGCCGCTAAAGAGATTGGCAAACCTGTTTGTGCGACCGGTGATGTCCATTATTGCTTGAAGGAAGAAAAGATATTTAGAGATGTTTACATCTCTGCTCCACAAGTTGGTAAAGGTAATCACCCTCTTAATCCATATAATAGGGATGACTACCCACCTTTTGCTAACCCAGATCAACATTATCGTTCTACAGAAGAAATGCTTGAATGCTTTGCCTTCTTAGAAGATAAAGATTTGATTAATGAAATTGTTGTTACTAACACTAATAAGATTGCCGATCAAATTGAAAAGATTCTCCCAGTTCCAAATGATAAGTTATATACTCCTACCATTGAAAACTGTGAAGAAAACCTTAAGAAACTATGCTTTGACCGTGCACACGAATTATATGGTGATCCACTTCCTGAATTTATTCAAAACCGTTTAGATACTGAGCTTAATGGTATTATCACTAACGGATTCTCAGTTATTTATTACATTGCTCATAAACTCGTTAAGAAATCTAACGAAGATGGTTACATCGTTGGTAGCCGTGGTTCTGTTGGTTCATCTTTCGTTGCGACAATGTCAGGAATTACTGAAGTTAATCCTCTTCCACCTCATTATTTATGTCCTCACTGTAAACATCTTGAATGGGGTAAAGAATCCTATCCAGGTATTAGAAGTGGATTTGATTTACCAAAGAAAGTATGTCCAGAATGTGGAACAGAAATGATTAGTGATGGACAAGATATTCCATTTGAAACATTCCTAGGATTCCACGCTGAAAAGGTTCCTGATATTGACCTTAACTTCCCTGGTGATTATCAAGCTAGGGCTCACGAATATACAAAAGTATTACTTGGTAAAGACAACGTCTTTAGAGCAGGTACAATTGAAACTGTTGCGGACAAAACTGCCTTTGGTTTTGCTCGTGGATATATTGAAAGATTATTTATGTCTCAAGGTAAGAGCAAAGAAGAAGCACAAGCTCTTCTTGCTGCTTATCCAAAAGCGAAACTTGATTATCTTGCTAGTGGATGTGTTGGAGTTAAAAGAACAACTGGCCAACACCCAGGAGGAATCGTTGTTATTCCTAAAGACCATGACGTTTATGATTTCACACCTATCCAATGGCCTGCAGATGAAGTTGATAGTGCGTGGAAAACCACTCACTTCGACTTCCATTCTATTCACGACACAATTTTAAAACTTGATATGCTTGGTCACGTTGACCCAGTTGCTTTAAAGATGATGTGTGACTTAACTCATATCAATATTAAAGACATTCCAATGAATGACCCAGAAGTATTAGCACTTTTCTCTAAGCCTGATTCTTTGAAACTACATAATAACTACTTAAACGAATCTACTGGAGCGATGGCAATTCCTGAATTCGGTACTGATTTCGTTAGAGGCATCTTAGAGAAAACTCGACCAACAACATTCTCAGACTTAGTTATTATTTCTGGTTTGTCTCATGGTACTAATGTTTGGAATGGTAACGCAGAAACAATTATTGATAATAAAACAGCGACCTTACAAGAAGTTATCGGATGTCGTGATGATATTATGACTTACCTTATTTCTAAAGGTTTACCTGCTAACGTCTCCTTCTCAATTATGGAAGATGTCCGTAAAGGTAGAGGTTTAAAACCTGAATATGAAGAAGCGATGATTGCGCATAATGTTCCTACCTATTACATTGAATCTTGTAAGAAGATTAAGTACATGTTCCCTAAAGGACATGCGGTGGCTTATGTTACTATGGCTATTAGAGTCGGTTACTTTAAAGTTCATTATCCTTTAGAGTTCTATGCAACATTCTTCTCTGTTCGTTCTAAACAATACGATATTGTTCCAATGATTAAAGGTGAAGAGGCGATTATTAATCGTTTAGAGCAATTAAAGGTTAAAGAAAAAACTACTGGAGAAAAGTTAACCACTAAAGAAGAAGATCAACTTAAGACTCTTCAAATCGCGGTTGAGATGACTCAAAGAGGATATAAATTCTCTAATATTGACCTTTATAGGTCAGATGCGACAAAGTTCGTTGTTGATCACGAACATAATTGTTTAATCCCTCCATTTATCACAATTGATGGATTAGGTGAAAATAACGCGATTACCGTTATTGAAGAAAGACAAAAGAGACCATTTACCTCTAAAGAAGATTTACTTAGAAGAACAAAACTCACCAATACGAACGTTAATGATTTAAGCGCGCTTGGTGTTTTAGATGACTTGAATGATAGTGACCAATTATCACTATTTGATTTTGGAGGATTTTAATATTGTCGGGAAGTAGCGCAATTTGGTAGCGCATCAATTTCGGGTGTTGAGGGTTGCCAGTTCAAATCTGGTCTTCCCGACCATTTTAAAAATCTATATGAAAGACTGGTTTATTAGAGAAAAGGAAATGTTTGATAA
>CAMOSZ010000025.1:0-3512 GCA_946625285.1 uncultured Caryophanales bacterium
AAATACTATGTCTTATATTAATAGAGCAATTGAACCACTCTTGATAAAAAAATATCAATCGTACAAAAGCGTAGCAGTCACTGGTGCAAGACAAGTTGGAAAAACCAGAATGACTAAAGAACTATTTCCTGGTGTGAAAAGTCGCTCCGAATTTATCACCCTGTATCAGAGAATATGTTATAGGTTTATTGCAAAGCAATGCATTTTCGAAATCATTATATTTAAATGAAAAATAGTGAAAAAATAGTGAAATAATAATGAAATTTTGATGCACTATTTACGTGGTGATAATCTATGATTAAAGTCAAACTCGATAATGATATATTAAAGTTAATTCTTGATATTGAAAAGAACAAGAACTCTTTAGATTTAGTACAAAATGTGTGAAAAGTCGCTCCGAATTTAGTACCAAATGACCAAAAAGTCGCTCCGAATTTAGTACAAAGCAGTTGAAAAGTCGCTCCGAATTTAGTACAATCTATTCGAAAATAACTGATGAGGTGATGAAAAATGTACTTTAGGAGAAAAATAGATTATTGGTTGAACAATTGGAAGAGCAAAAAACAAAAGATGCCAGCATTAATTGTGGGCATTAGACAATGTGGAAAAACCAAAAGCATTGAAGAGTTTGCCAAGCAATACCCTTACTTCTTAAAAATTAATTTTTGGGATAACCCTGAATACTCTACGGATTTTGATGGTAGTTTAGATGTTGACACTATCATTAATAATCTTTCTCTTAGATTTCCTAAAGTTAAAATAAAGCCTCGTGAGACTTTAATATTTTTTGATGAAATACAAGAATGTCCGAGAGCGAGATTGGCGTTTAAGAATTTTGCGATTGATGGAAGATATGATGTGATAGGTAGTGGCTCATATTTAGGAATAAACGGTTATATCTTAGGAGATGCCACTCCGGTACCTATTGGATATGAAGAAATCTTTAATATGCACACAATGGATTTTGAAGAATTCTTGTGGTCAAATGGCTATGATGAGAAGAAGATTGAATATTTAAAAGATCATTTTGACAAAAGAGAACCTTTGCCAACTTCTATGCATATGGTTTTTAAAGACTTATTCAATAAATATGCTTGTGTTGGTGGCTTTCCTAAAGCAGTTCAAACATTTGTAAATAACGATAGCAACCTCGCGGATGTGTTTAGTGTTAATCAAAACATTGTTTTCCAAATGAAAAATGATTTTGGAAGAAGGAAGGATATAAATGGTTTGCCTTTATTCAAACCAGCAGAAGTTGCGAGGATTCAAAATGCATTTGAATTGATTCCATTCTTTTTAGCAAAGGAAAATAAAAGATTTATTACATCAAAAATTAGTAGTGGAAAATCATATGACAAAGTTGACGCAATTGAATATTTAAAACAAGCGCATATTGTCAATAAAGTATATAACGTTGAAACACCTTCTTTACCATTACAAGGAAATACCATAAGTTCTCAATTTAAATTATTCCCAGAAGATATCAGCATTGTAACTTCAATGTATGGAGTTGGAACCATTCAGGCTATGAATCAAGGAGATTTAGGACAAGGAAAGGGCGCTATATATGAATCACTAGTGTTTGACTCTTTTTCCAAATCAGGAATAGATTCATTCTATTTTGCAAAAGAAAGTGGATTAGAAATTGATTTTGTTATTTGCTATAACGGTCAAACCTATTTGGTGGAATCTAAATCTAAAACAGGAAACGCTAAATCTAGCAAAACAGTTATGTCTCACCCAGAGCATTATGGAAAGACAAAGCTATTAAAAATAGGGGATTATCAAATTGGTGAGACCGGAGATGTCTTAACAATCCCTCATTACATGATGTTCTTGATTGGCAAAAGTAACAATTAATAATAACAATCCCTTTATAAAGGGTAGCAAAGACACCAGCGATGGTGTTTTTGTTTTGCATATTTATTGTGTCTATCTACATATTTGCCTATTTATAGGGCAAAAAGAGTGATAAAATATTAATTGCAATTTAAAAGGAGTTTTCCATTATGTATGAACCAAGAATGGAACTAACCTTAGAGCAAAGAGAAATCCTTGAAGGAAAGCAAGGAGAAGTAATGGCCAAGATCATGGAAACAGTCGTGATGTTTGGCGATATTTTTGATGCTCCTAGATTAGTAAAAGTTACTCATGACGATGGTCATTTAGTAACCAGTTTCGGCATTAAGTTATTAAAGCCGCTTTTTTCGACAATGGATCAATTGATCAAGGAAGGAATTAAGACTAAAGGTAAATTCACAGTTGACCCTCGACCAATTGACTACAAGAACGTCAAATGTAATCTCTTAGAAAAACTAGTGTTCTCTAAAGTGATGTATGCGAAACAAGAGATGTATGAAGAACAAATGAGAAAAGTTGGTCTAAAAGACTCGAATGCTTTCTCTTGTGCGGCCTATTTACCAGAAATAGGTAACACTCCTAAAGAAGGAGATATTCTCTCTTGGGCTGAATCAAGCGCGGTTGTTTTTGCTAATTCCGTATTAGGGGCTAGATGTAACCGTAATTCAGGTATGCTTGATTTATTTGGCTCTATTTTAGGATATGTTCCAGAATTTGGTTTCCTTACTGATGAAGGAAGAAAAGCAAAATGGAAAGTTATTATTAAGTGCACTAAAGTTCCAGAAGCACAGATTTTGGGATCCGCGATTGGAATGAAAGTCATGGAAGATGTACCTTATGTTATTGGATTAGATAAATTAATTGGTAACGAATTAGATGACAAGACTATCGGTTATCTTAAAGATTTTGGCGCTGCAACAGCGTCTAATGGAGCGGTAGGTCTATATCATATCGACGGATTAACTCCAGAAGCCAAGAAATATGGAGAAAAACTTATTCTTCCTGATGCGAAAGAATACGTTATTGATGACGAAGAAATCGAAAGAGTCTATCGTTCTTATCCAATCATGTGGAAGAAACCAAATAAGAAAGGTAACCTCGTCTTTATTGGATGTCCACATCTTACATTTGAACAACTCAACAGTTGGACTGATAGAATCGTTAATGGTTTAAAAGAAACCAAACGTAAGAAAGTTGTTTGTAGAACAATTATGACAACTGCTCCTGATATCGCAGATAAGTTTAAGAAAACCCCTAAATATAACGAATTAATGGCCACTGGAGTTAAGTTAACTTCTATTTGTCCATTAATGTACACAAATAATCCAATCACTAAATCTAGAAGAGTGTACACCAGTTCTAATAAGTTAAGAACTTACTCTTTTGCTAGATATGCGAAGGATCAAGAGATATTAGACTTTATCGTCGGAAAGGCTGGTAAGTAATTATGAAAAGCTTTAAAGGAAGAGTTATTGCTGGTGGCCATTATGTTGGAGAAGCAGCAGTCTCACATCAAGGATTTAACACTTTAGCCTCATTCCAAAAGAGTGCGTTAATGAACTCTGATGTTATTGTCTCTGATCAAAATAACAAAGACTTATTTGGAGTAAATATTACTGGTAAAGCACTTTGCTTACCTATCACTATTGGAA
>CAMOSZ010000026.1:0-5544 GCA_946625285.1 uncultured Caryophanales bacterium
CTAAGATTCCTGGATGAATGATGATGAATAACAAGTTTTGTGGGAATCTCATTAAGGTCATGATGAATGAGTTCTTTAAGACAAATCTCATCTTGTTGGTGTACATCACAATTTGTCCAACTGAGTAATACGCGACCATAAGGACCATAACTGCTTGGATAATCACTATCGCTATTCCTAGTCCCGCAATTGTGGTGTTATAGCTAGGAACATAGAAGTAGAAGAAGAAAAATCCAATTACTGCTAGGGCTAAGCTTGCCCCAACAATCATTCCTACAACCGCTCCTTTTTTCCATTCATCTCTTAAACCGATAAAGTAACTACTAGAAGCATATTCTCCTTCCGCGTGGATAATCTTCTTTAAACAATAGAAGAAGCCAGTTAATCCAGTAAACGCGAATGGCATACTAATTAAGAAACTTAATCCTTGGATAATGAATATCGTCATTAAAGCGTTAATTGAAGTCGCGGTCTTACTTAAGATATGAAAGAGAACAATGGAGACGATTAGAGGCATATTGAACACGGCTTGAAGTAGAGATAACTTCAATAGTTCAACAAAGCGATGCCTCATAATATCAAAGAACTGCTTTGTTCTTGTTTCTGGTCTTTCACTAGTTGAGTAATCTTTAGACTTAATCTTTTCTTCTCTCATAAAGATTTCTCCACGAGATAATGCATATAAGTTAATGCGTTATCGTAATATTCATTACTTTCTGAAATCACTTTTCCTAAGTTTGTACTTGTGATTGATAAAGTTAAGTAATAATCCTTAGTTTCATCAAATGTCATGTAATTAGAGTAGAAGGAAGTTTCTCCCTTCTTTTTAATTAACACTCCATAGTCTTTTTCGTGACTTGTGTAATATTCATTTGAATTAAATAAATAGGTTTCTTTCACATAATCATCCATCTCAATGAAATAATGATCAGCGATTTCTGAGAATCTCGTCATTGTTTCATCATCGAGAACGAAGATATCACAATCAGCAAGATAAACTTGTAAGACAGTAAGATATTCCACTCCATTAGGAAGGATACCTTTAGAATTAACTTCTCTTAACTTTTCTTTACTATAGTGTTCAGTTTGAATATCGGTTAAAAAGGAATTGTCTTTTATATCAGTGGCAAAGAACAATGTCAGCTTTTCGTGTTTACTTGGTTGGTGAAAAGCGTAAAATCCCCATGCCCAAAGCACTGACATAAGTGCGAGTGATATTGGGTATATATACCAAGTGTGGGCGAGGCTCTTTTTAATCGCCACCTTATTTAGTAGCTGCATTATTAATTTCCTCGCTTCTAATGATGATGTTTTGATATGTCGCTAAACGGTAAGCCATATTAGGGACAAATTGATAATCGTTATCAAGAACATATAAATTATCAATGTAGTCGTTTTCTCCTTCTTTATAGGAGAATTGGAGAACGCGATAATCCACATTATTAAATGTACGATTATCTATTTCTTTTAAGTACACTAAGTGTCTTCTTTTCTCTAAAGAGACATTATTCATGTTCCTAAATAAGTTGTAGTAATGATAGACAACTGGGAAGACATTAATGAAATAAAAGATGATGAAGATAATATATAGAGCGTCCACTACGATATTAAGGATTAAATTAAGATCGTAATCGAGTCTAGATAAGAGTAATGAGGCAACTGAACCACCGATAACGAGGATAGATAAAATAGAGACAAACACAATATGTAATATAAAACGTCTCTTACTATTTCTTTTTCCTTTCTCGATATCGATTAAAGTCACCATAATCTAATTAACCAAGCCAATCAACGATTGCTTTTTTAACAGCTGCTCCCCAAATAACATAACCATATTGTGACATATGTAAGCCATCAGTTCTAAAGTAAGCTGCATTTGGTGCTCCAGTTTCTTTAAGTAAACCCTCTCCAGCGTCAATACAAGTGAGATAATCATTATCTCTTTCATATTCTCTAGCGTATGCGTTTGCAACATCAAAGTCTGGTTGGAACTTTAAGAAACCAGGTAATTTGTTAATTAAAACATAGAAGATATGAGTGTTTGGTAAATACTCATGTGTCTTATCGAATAATTTCTTTAAGTTGTTCGCGGTTGTTTGACCGTCCTTATTGTTATTAATGATGTCATTAACACCAACGTAATAAACAACAGCCTTTGGTGAATAAGGTAAGAATAATCTTTCAAATAAGGAATTAGTCCATTGTTCCACTGTAGTACCACCGATACCGTGATTTCTAGTAATAATTGGACTCATATCCTCGTAAGAAGTTTCCCACATTTCCATGGAGGATGAACCGCCAAGCATGATATGATAATTTTCAACATCTCCACCCTTATTTTCATAAGCAGCAGCTTTTTGTTCATAGTATGGGAAATAGTTTCCGATATCTAATTGAGCAATCTTTTCATCAGTAGCAGTAATTTCAAAAGTTTCTCCACTACTAACATTAACTGTAATCTTCTTATGTTCTTCATCATAAGTAGCGCTAGTCATTGTGACATCTGCCTTTCTTTTATAGTTAATAGCAAATCTCACATCGTCTTTATTTTCGCTAAGTCTTACAAAGCCTCCACGAGTTAAAGAAACATGACCATTAGTGACTGGTTCGTTTAATACTCCAGTAACTTCAAAGTTCACATCAGTGACAATCACTTCAGGAGCAACATATTCTGGTTCAACGTAGTCTCCAGAAGAGTTTTTGCCCCATTTTGCGTAAAGCATAACAGATGAATTAGCGACATCGTTTTCAAAGTCCCAATCATCGAGGCATTTCTTTTCTTTATACCATCCCTCAAATTCATAATTCTCACGGGTTGGATCTTCTGGTTTTACGAGTTTTTCACCAGGAACAATTTCTTTTTTCATATAGAGTAAATTCTCCGTTTTTTCTTCCATGCCATTAACTGAAGTTGATGTCATTCTAGGGAAATTATACATGTATAAGGCGTAAGTCTTATCATCTCCATATTCCTTAGCAGGAACAACAGTTTTACTAGAGTTATTACATGAAGTAAATAACATCGAAAGAACTGGGAGTAATAATAATGCTTTCTTATTCATTATTTTTTGCCTCCTAATAAATGATTAATCAAATCATTTTTATTAACGGTCGCTAAACAGATGCATTGATCTCCCGCTCCATAATAGATATAGAGTTCATCTTTAACTTCCACAATACCAGTTGGGAAGACACATCCTGCGTAGAATCCGTCAGTCTCAAACGGGAATTCTGGTTCCATTAAGAAATCATCTGTTTTAGCAATAATCTTTCTTGGATCATCTAAATCAAGAAGCATCGCTCCAACACGGTAATTCTTATCTTTAGAAGAAACCCCGTGATAAATGAATAACCAACCTTTATCGGTTTTGATTGGAGGACAGCTACCTCCAACTTTTTCTGCTTCCCAATCTTCTTTTCCTTGATAGAGAAGTTCTTCTTCACGTGGCCATTCAAGTAAGTCGTTAGAGAAAGAGATCCACATTGATGGTTTTTCACATGGATATCCTTTTCCGCACTTATTCATTGCACGGGAAATCTTAACGTATTTGCCATTTACTCTTTCTGGGAAGAGGATGACATCACGGTCATCAAATCTCGAATCGGTAATTCGACCGAGTTTCTTCCAGTTTTTGAGGTCTTTAGAAACCGCTAAATGGGTTTCAGTATCGTTATAGATAAGGACTCTTGGTCCAGCCTTTGGTTGGAAGCCAAAGTATTTTTTATCTTCTCTCCAATATTGTCCTGGAGCAAATGGACGAGAAGCATATGTTAAGAAATAATAGTCGTCAATTTTGACTAAACGTGGATCTTCCACTCCTCCACCATCTGCACCATTAACGTCTGGGGCGATAAGTGGTTTATCACTTTGTCGAGTAAAGTGGATACCATCTTTTGATGTTGCTAAACCTAAATAGATATAGTGTTGCGCATCATTTCCTGCTGCTCTATAGAGCATGTAGAAAGTTTGATCTTCATCGTTATAAATAACAGCAGGGTTTAAAACGCATAATTCTTCCCAAGAATTCTTTTCATTTTTGGTAAGGATTGGATTGTTAATGTATTTATTAAGTTTCATGATGTTTGTTCTCCTTACTCAATGATGGTTCTTGTTTCGGTTGCGTAAGTTAACGCATTATCAAATGTGATGTTATCAACATAGATATATCTATTTTGTGAAGTTGTTTCATAACCAACAACACCGAATGAAATACGGCTAATATTCACTAAGTCTTTAACTGTGAATGGTCTTTGGTTGCCATTGATTTCTGTGAAGTGAGAATAACCAATAGCAAATTCAGTCCAGACATTATTAACATTAGAACATGTTGCACGATATTGAAGTGTATTAGTGCCAATCTTCACATAGAAGTTAATATAGACTGTTGCACCAATATCAGATTTAAGTGAGAATCTAACACCTTTAGCGGTTATATCACTCGCTAATGTTGGAACGAGGTAATAAGATGGGGACTCACTATTAGATTTGAATTGGAATTTACCAGAATGATTACCGCCATTAGAAGCAACATCGTTAGAAAGCATTGCATCTTGATAGTCATAATTCTTTCCGTAATACCAGAAATCAAGTAAATCATTAGTGGTATCGTATCCTTCAAAGTCTTCAACAACTGCTAAACCGTTTTCATCTTGGTGAGTAGCGGTTTCTTTTAATGTCATAGTAGTTTCAGTTGCGTTACCTAAATAGAGGTTATCAACGAAGACTGGGTTATCATCGTAATATGTTGGTGAAGGATTACCAGAGAAATCAAAGTAATAATATTTGAATGAGAATGAAATACTCGCAATATTATCGGAAGTGATTGGGTTTGGAGCGAATGGAACTTCTTCTCTATTAATAAGGATGAAGTCTTTAAACGCCATATCGTATTCATACCAACTCTTAGCGATTTCAATTAAGATGTAACGATATAATTCACCAGATGCAAGTCTAATAAAGACAGAGACATCAGGAGAGACGCTTTCTAAGTAGTCGAATTTTTCATTACCACTCTTAATGGAAGCATCTTTCATCATCATCTTAAATGAAGTAAAGCTGTTGTCTGTAGTTCCTACTGGAATTGTGTAAATAGCTTCTGCCATATCAGCTTTATATTCAAATTGTCCGCAATAAACATTGCCTTTGGCAAGGAGTTTGTTTTCGGAATTTAATGAAATATATTCGTCTTTGTTTTGATCTGAAGCATCCCAAACGAAATATAACTCATTTGTGTACTTGTATTGATCAAAGTTTTCAATTAAGCCATCACTAGCAATACTTCTATAATTTTCAGTCTTATAGTCATTAGTCCAAACAATTTCAAGGTCTTTGAAGTAAATAGAACCTTCTGAATAAATTCCTTCTAGACCAAACTGTAAGTTCTTAATGAAGTAGAATTGACGTTTTCCATCTGCTTGGATTGCGGATTTCGCAAACGCTTTAAATGGAATAACGATATCAAGATATTCTCCTGCAGTAAGTGACTTATATGGCACTTTGTAGGAATATCTATCAGTGTCTTCTTCATAGATTCTAAGGATAAG
>CAMOSZ010000027.1:0-6536 GCA_946625285.1 uncultured Caryophanales bacterium
AAAATAAAGTGATGCAATACACATCACTTGAAAACATTAATAATCAAATAGATACAATTTTACTTAGTAAAATGTTTCTCAATTGATCTTGTTACTTCTTCTAAAGAGAAGTGAGAATCATAATACATACGATTAAGAGTGCCTAAGCGTTCTTTTTCTTTCTTAGAAAGATTATGAATCGCCATAATAGCGTTTTTCACCGATTCTGGATTTTCATCAGCAAGGAATCCTCCACCAGCTTCGCACAAGACATCTCTACCATCACCTTTTAAAACTCCAATGATTGGACGAGAAAACGCCATAGACATAAGGAGCTTAGATGGAATTGTTCTTCCTACAGTTCCTTCTCCTAATAAAGAGATGTATAACGCATCTGCGTTTTTAAAGTAACTTGCCGCGTGTTTAGCGATAATTGGGCCGTGATAAATAACTTTATCATCTAACCTTCTTTCTCTAATTTCGTTAATGAGAAAATCGCTCATTGGTCCCATACCAATAATATGGAAATAAATATTCTCATCGCGAAGCTTATCCATCGCTTCTGTAATTAAAGGAATAAGTTGAATAAGGCCTAAATTGCCACAATAAAGGATATGTGTTCCTTCTCCATATTCGTAAGGAATAATGTCGCGATCTTCAATTAAAGAAGTTTGAGGAACATAGTAAATATTGTCCACCGGGAGTTTCAAAACATTATGGAAATATTCCTTAAAACTAGGTGAAGTTATAAGGATTTTGTCGGCCTTTTTGTAAATTGAACGGCTCCAATGATATAAGATTCTATAAGTTAAAGAATTTGGTCTAACAGCTTTAGTGACTAAAACACTTTCCGGCCATAAATCGCAGCAGTGAATGATATGTTTAACTCCAAATTTCTTCGCATATAAATTTCCCGCTGAGCAAATTGTCACAGGAGAAAGACTCATTGAGTAAACATAGTCAAATTTCATCTTGCATTTTCTAACCCACTTCTTTGATAAATGCCAGAAAGACAAGTAGTTTCTAATAATCGATAGTCTGCCTTTCTTTCTAGGATAAAGATTTACACGATGAACATTAACTCCGTTGATCACTTCTTCATTAATATTCTTATAATTTGGAAGAATGTAACCATATCCATAGTTTGGTTTTCCGGTCAAAACATGAACTTCATATCCGTCTTTAACAAATTGCTCTGCAAATTTGTAGATAACAAAGTTCTCTGGGTAATAGAATTGGCATACAATGAGAATTTTCATATCTATAATCATACCAAAATCACTTATCAATATGAATACAAACTACTTTGAAAATAATGTTTTCAAAAAATAATGTATAAATACTATAATAGTCTCTATGGAAGATAGAACACGTACTAACGTTATTATCAACATTTCTCGAACACTTGTTTTAACAATTCTCTCTTTTATCACATTCCCTTGGGTATGTCGTTATTTAGGCGCTAATTCGGTTGGTGTATATACATGGTGTAATACCTTTGTTTTATATTTCCTTGTTTTAGCGAAAGTTGGTATTCCAAATTTAGCAATTAGAGAATGTGTTAAAGTAAAAGATAATAAAGAACTTCTTTCAAACAAAGTTCAAACATTCTTTTTGATTCAATTAGTTACCACCGCTTTATCTTTTGCGTTAATGACAGGACTTGTGTTCTCAGTTCCTGATTTAGCAAGTTCAAAAGAAATCATCTTCCTTTTATCAATTAACTTCTTATCTGGAGCATTCTCTTTTGAGTGGCTCTTTATCGCTTTAGAAAAGCAATTCTATATGTCTGTTAGAACAATTATTGTTCTAGCTTTATCCACTTTATTAATTGTTATCTTTGTAACGGCGCCTGGAGATATTTATATCTACGCTTTACTTACTGCCTCTGTTACTTTAGTTACAAGTATTGCGAATATTATCTACGTTCGTAAATTTATCTCTTTAAAAAAGACTATGCCTTGGTCATTTAAGGAATATATAAAGCCACTACTAGTGTTATGCTCTATTTCATTAATTATTTCCTTTTATAACCAAACAGATACATTTATCTTAGGTTTTATTGATCAAAGTAAAGGTGAAGTTGCCTCTTACTCTGTTGGTATTAAAGGAATTGATGTCATTATTGGAGTCATCACTGCCTTAAGCACCGTCTTTATTCCTAGAGCAGCGATCTGTTATGCCCAAGAAGATAAAAAGTATTTCAATCGTATTAACGAGTATTCAGTAAATATTTGCTTATTTATTGTTTTACCTGCAATCGCCACAATGACTACATTAGCAAAACCAATTACTGGTTTAATCTCAGGTAACACTGACTTTAATAGTGAGCTTGGATACGTTAACGCTCCGACAGTGTTAATCATCGTATCATCTATGATGATTACCTACTCTATAAGCGATATAATCTATGGACAAATCCTTCTTCCTACCAAAAAAGAAAAATATTATTTATACGCCTTATTAGGAGGCACAATATTAAATATTGTTTTCTCAATTGTCTTTGGAGTTTATGTCTTCCCAGAAGCACCATCAATCGGAGTTGCTTTAGGAACTGCTGTAACAGATTTACTTATCTTGGTCTTTTTAGTAAGTGTTTCTTGGAAATGGATTAAACGTGCAATATTTAACATCAATAGCTTAAAGATCTTTGGCGCTAGCCTATTAGTGGTTGGGTTAACATTGTTAATCAAAGATCCAATTTATAATTTTGCAATCGCTAAAGGAGTATCAACTCCTATCGCGATGATTATTGAACTTGTTGGAGTCGTCCTTATTGACGCTATTATATATTTAGTAACTTTAGGTCTATTAAAAGAAGACTTAGTTCACTCATTTATCAGAAAGAAGGAACGCAATGCTTAATCCTCGTTTAAAAGAGAATAAACTTAAAAGAGCAATCGTCTCTCCTTTTCGTGGTGTTGTTAAATTAATCAGCAAGAAAGCCTATATTTCTTATCAATATAAATACATCACCCATCATAAATTAGATTGGAAAAAACTCTCTAGATATACCGAGAAGCTTCAATACTTAAGACTATATGTCTATCCTAATTGGCCTGAAGTAAGTAAATGCGCCGGTCGAGTCGGTGTTAGAGAATATGTTAAAGAAAAAGGATTAGAAGATATCCTCATTAAGACATATGGAGTGTTTAATTCATTTGATGAAATTGATTTTGATAAACTACCAAATCAATTCGCAATGAAATGCGCACATGGCTGTGCTATGAATTACATATGCTTTGATAAATCAAAGATTAATAAAGATGAACTAAAAAAGAAATTTGATAAATGGATGCACACCAATTACGGTAAAAAGACATTAGAGCTCCACTATTCACATATCAAACCTCAAATCATTATCGAAGAATTAATGTTAGAGAACGGAAAACTCCCAACCGAATATAAAATTCATGTCTTTAATGGAGTAGCAAAAAATCTATATGTTGTTACATCTAGAGGAATTGATATTCGTTACAACAACTATTACATTGATTGGACTCCGTTTGATGGATCTCAATTTAATGGCTGGGGAAAGACTGACTATCCATTAGAAAAACCAAAGAATTTTGACGAGATGATAAAAATAAGCGAAGCCTTAGCTTCGCCATTCCCATTTGTTCGAGTGGATTTATATAATATCAATGGTCAAATCTATTTCTCTGAAATGACTTTCACCCCTGCTAAAGGCACTCTTATCTTAGATGATGATAAATGCGACTTTGAGATGGGTGAATGGTTAGATATATCTAAATATCGAAAATAATTTAATGCCAGTAAGTATATGGCAAGAATACTTCGTAAATGAATAAGGCGTAATCAATGTTGGTTATGCCTTTTGTTTCGTTCCAATCGATTAACGAATCACTAACGATATCAAAAGTAACTGAGAATCCAACTAATCTAGAAAGATTATATTCAGTTAAATCAAAACCATAGAACATATAATATTCACCGTTATTCGTATGGTAAATAGTTTCTCCGGTATTCTCGTTAATGTGTTTAGTTATATCAACTAAACTCTTGAATTTATGTCCGACAATCGCTCCAGAATCATTCTTCACATACAATGTGACATATAAATTAATTACAGATTCATGGAATAATTGGCCATCACTAGTGGCTAAATCATCAGAACCAACTTTATAACATTCAATTTGGTTATTCGTGGTTGCTTTAAATTGCATTGCAAAATAGGTAAGTTCATCGCTTTCCTTTTGGAAACGCACACTGAAACCTTTTTCATTTGATTGAACACGATGTTTTTGGAAATAACCATCGCAATATGCTTGGCCATCAAAGAGTTTGGATTGAACTCCATAATAGAAAGATTCATCCGCTCTCATTAGGTTGTAATCATTTGAGTAGGCTCTAATTTGATCAGTCACGAATGACAAACTCGCATAAGGATTATCCACCAATAAGTTTTTGTCAATTACTCCGATGTCACTAAATGACATAATCTTTTTAGAAGTAACATCAATTTCTTGAGATGAAACATTTTTAAATTCACTATCCCAATGTTCATAGTAGTTTTCAGTGAAAACAGGGGAATTATATTTATTTCCTTCAACGATATAGTTAAGTGAAAAACCACCGCAACTGGCTAAGGCAGGTAATGTAAATAAAATTAATAATCTTAATCTCTTATTCATCAATATTTACCTCCATTTGAGGGGTTTCTTGTATGGTTTTAGGTTGCTTTACTTCTGCTTTGGCAAGAACATAAGAGAAGATGAAAACCATAATCATAAATGGTCCTGTCATATAAATTGGTTTACGGATACGATAGAACACTCCATATTCTGTAGAAGCAAATGTTCCGCTATAAATTAAGAAGAATGTTACAAAACTAATAAGAATAGTTTTCGCGTGAAATGGATCGTTTTCACTACGGAAATATTTATTGAAAGCACGGTATCCAATGACAAGCGCAAAGATAAAGGCCACTAAACCAATAACACCGCTAGTCATGAAGAAATCAAAGAAGAAGCTTCCAGACATATGCGCCTCATATCTTGTAGTAGGATTATCAACTGCATAGCCTAAGAATCTATCTCCTGTAAATATTCTTTCAATTAATGGATTAAATCTATTAGCGAACCTATTAGAGTTAAAGATACGGTTAAGTAAACCACTATTAGTAGTCATATTGTTAATAAATCCAATGTTTTGATTGAGGATCATAAAGACATATCCAACCACTCCAATGGTGATAACTGCAGCAAGGACATATTTAGAAATTTTTCTCACTCCTTTAACGTATTTGAGCAGACAAATAACTCCATCAATTAAAAGAATTACAATCGCTGAGAATAATCCTAATGTTGCTGGAACTAATACTAATGAGAGAACCGCTACAACTGTAAATAAGATATAGGTAACAAATTCTCTCTTCTTACTTGGAGAGATAAAGAATAAGCCGATTGATGAAGTGAGTAATAAAGCAGGATATAAAACATAATGAGAAATATCTACTTCAATAAATTTAAATCCTTCTAAGACATAGGCCATGTCATCAATTGTGACATCACTCATCACACCACCATAATACATGTGATAACCTTTATAAATAACTGTGTAGAATGGTCCAAAGTTAACTAAATTAACTATTAAGTTAATTAAGCATAAAGCTCCTAAAGCAGAGAATATAACAGTAAGGAATGTTGAAATTTTAAATGTTTTATCAATGCTTAATAAATATCCTGAAAAACTCATAGGAAGGAGTCCTAGAGGAATAAACACTAATTCTCCAATATTAAAGTCACCTTCATGTAAATGGGCTCTAGAATATACCCCTAAAGCAGTTACTACAGTAAATAAGAATAGAGGTAAGAAGAATAAAGCGATAGAAGACATTCCATCAACCGAAATCTCTTTAACGTTAAATAATATTAGTAACACTAATAGAGCAAGAGATAATGCTCCATAAAGGATATAGCTACTACCAAAAGAAAAAGCAATAAGAGCAAAAATCTCCATTGCTAGAAAGCTAATAGCAGCGCCATATTTATGTAACCTAGATAGCTTTTTGAATTCAGGCATAGAAACATTATAAAACATAAAAGAAAAAACGAGTAGCACTCGTTATTCTTTTTTGATTTACTTAATCAAATTAATAATCTTCTTCAAAATCGTATTCGTAAGCTTCTGTTTCAGTATCTAAATCTGAATAATCAGCGCAATCTTCAATGACTTCGAGAATTTCTACGGTTTCTTCATCACTAGAAAGCATTTTGGATCTTGGACCATTAAAACTGGACATTATTATTTCCCCCTCTTTGTGCTTTACAAAGTAATGACGCTAACGTAAATCAACGAAATTAATTTAACATTAAAGGAACGCATATGACAACCTTTATTTTGTAAACTTTGGACAGTGTCTAAAAGGGGATTTTTTGCTATTAAACTACAACAAAATAAATATCCACCGGACAATCCGGTGGTTTTTCATAGACGGGCAGATATTAGCCCTCTATTACTAGCCGCCCCTCTCAAGGGCGAAATGCGGACCACCGCTTGCTTTTGTCCTTAGCTACCCGTAAACGGGTCTTCGT
>CAMOSZ010000028.1:0-6430 GCA_946625285.1 uncultured Caryophanales bacterium
AAATCTATAACTTTATTAGCATCATTAGGACTTGCAAGTTGTAATAACGACGACGGTGGCAGTCAAGGCGGAGGCAGTGGTACTTATACTCTTACCGCTTTAGAAACTGAAGCAGTTAACTTCTTATCTCTCCGTGGAGTTACCGTTGATAAATTAGAGCCAATTCATATGGTCAAAGATTCAGATGTCATCTTTGTTGATACTGAACCAGACTTCTATGAAGAAGATGGTGATACTTATTATCCATATTATTACGCTGCTATCAATAACGATTATGTCCAAGACATTCTTAATTCAATGAAAGCACTCAACTGGACTGTTCCAGCCACCGAAGGTGAATATGGCTACGAATGCCTTAGTCCAGATCAAAAAATTGAGATTGATGTTCTATATGTTCCAGAATTTGAAGGAGATCCAGAAGGAACAGATATCACAATTTATAGTTATAACGATCTTACTGGTGGCGGAGAAGTACCTCCATCAACCGACGATGTCATAGACATCGGTGATGCATTAACTGTCACAATGTCTGAATTAGGCTTTGCTGACAAAGATCCAGCCTTAGCTCTTACTGGAGCCAATATGAGTGTGGTCTTTGTTGATGGAACAACAACTAATACAACTTATTACACAAACGGAAACGCTATTAGAATTTACGGCGGTGGCGGATTCTATGTCTATTCTGATTTTGATATTGTTAAAGTTGAATTTACTTGGGGTAATAGTAAAGCACCAAGCACAGCCGATTGTACAGTTGATCCAGGAACATATGATTACGGCACAGCCACTGGAGTTTGGACTGGAAACGCTAAATTAATTACATTCACCAATACCGCTAGTAGCGGACATTGGAGATTACAAGCAATCACTGTTACTCTTGCTGCTTAATTTAATCTACTAACTTATTAGGAAGGCGATTGTCCTTCCTTTTTTATTTATATAATTTACAAAAGTAATTATTCTTAATATAATTATCACGTTCAATGAACTAGAGGAGTAGTGTAGAGACTACTTATAGAGAGTTAGGGATGGTGGAAGCCTAATAGCAAATCTACATGAAGGTCGCTAGGGAGAACATAATTAAATAAGTGCTAATGGAGAAATTCTATTAGAACTAAGGTGGTACCACGTTAATCGCGTCCTTAGAATAAGGACGTTTTATTTTTGTAGGAGGAAAGTCCAATGTTAGATAAAAGATATTCACCACATGAAGTAGAAAAAGGTAAATACGAAACTTGGAAAGAAAAAGGTTATTTTACTGCTGGAGATAAAAGCAAAAATCCATTCTCTATGGTTATTCCTCCACCAAACGTTACTGGTAAATTACATTTAGGACATGCTTGGGATACAACAATTCAAGATATCATTGCAAGATATAAGAAAATGCAAGGATATGATGTTTTATGGCTCCCTGGAATGGATCACGCTGGCATTGCTACACAAGCTAAAGTTATGGCTAAGCTCGTCTCTATGGGAATCGATGTAACTAAGATTACTAGAGAAGAATTCTTGGAATACGCTTGGGCATGGAAAGCTGAATACGCTAATAACATCCACGAACAATGGGCGAAGATGGGACTTATGCTCGACTATAGTCGAGAAAGATTTACATTAGATGAAGGACTTAATCTCGCTGTTAGAAAAGTATTCGTTGATTTATATAACAAAGGACTTATCTACCAAGGAGAAAGAATTATTTCCTGGGATCCAGTCCAACAAACTGCTTTAAGTAACATCGAAGTTATTCACCAAGACGATGAAGGATTCATGTATTACTTCAAATATCACATTGTCGGTAGTGATGAATATTTAGAAGTTGCAACCACTAGACCAGAAACTATGTTTGGTGATGTCTGTGTTGTCATTAATCCTAAAGATGAAAAATACACAAAATATCACGGCAAAAACATCAAAGTTATCAATCCTGCAAATGGAGAAGCTATTCCATTAATCGAAGATGAATATGTTGAAATTGGTTTTGGTACTGGTGCGATGAAGTGTACTCCAGCGCACGATCCAAATGACTTCGTTATCGGAAAGAAATATGGCTTTGATATGCCAATCATCTTTAATAAAGATGCTTCTATGAATGAGAAGTGTGGAAAATATCAAGGTATGGACCGTTTCGAATGTCGTGAAGCTCTTCTTAAAGACATTAAAGAACGTGGTGATTTTATCAAAGAAGAAAAAATAATTCACGCGGTTGGTCACTCTCAAAGAAATAACTGTGTTGTTGAACCAATGTTATCAAAGCAATGGTTTGTAAGAATGAAACCACTCGCCGAAGAATCCATTAAAAATCAACAAGGTAAAGATAAAGTTACATTTGTTCCTCAAAGATTTGAAAATACCTTCCTTCAATGGATGAATAATATTGAAGACTGGTGCATTTCCCGTCAATTATGGTGGGGTCATAGAATTCCTGCCTATTACCATAAGGTAACAGGAGAAGTAGTTGTCTCTATGGATCCTCCAAAAGATATTGAAAACTATGAGCAAGACACTGATGTACTTGATACATGGTTCTCTAGTGGATTATGGCCATTTTCAACAATGGGTTGGCCAGAAGAAACTGACGACTTAAAGAGATATTTCCCAACAAGTTGTTTAGTGACCGCCTATGACATTATTTTCTTCTGGGTGAGTAGAATGATCTTCCAATCCTTAAACGTCACTCATAGACGTCCATTTGAACACGCTGTTATCCATGGACTTGTTAGAGATGAATTAGGAAGAAAAATGTCTAAATCATTAGGCAATGGTGTTGACCCAATTGAAGTTATCGATAAATATGGCGTTGATGCTTTAAGATATTTCTTAACCACTAATAGCACTCCAGGACAAGACATGAGATATTCCGAAGAAAAAGTTCAAAGTAGTGCCAACTATTTGAACAAGATTTGGAACTCTGCACGTTATGTTTTAAGTTCAATTCCTGAAGGATTTGAAGAAGTGAAATTAGTTAAATCTAATTTATCAAGTTTGGATAAGTGGTTACTTAATAGACTTATGGTTACTATTAATAATGTCACAGTGAACATGGATAAATATGACTTTAACGCTGCAAGTTCACACTTATATAACTTCGTTTATGATGACTTCTGTTCTCAATATCTTGAGATGAGTAAAGTCAAACTTAATGGAGACGACCAAAAAGCAGCAAATGTCACTAGAACAATCTTACTTAAGTCTTTAAAGACTATTATCTTACTCATTTATCCATACACTCCATTTATCGCTGAAGAGTTATATCAAAATCTTCCATCTCACTTAGAAAGCGTTATGTTAGAATCCTATCCACAAGTCGAGAAGGAATATTTAGACAATAGTAGTGATGATGAAATCGAATTACTCTTCCAAATGATTAAAGAAGTCAGAAACTACAAGATTTCTAATCAACTCTCCCCAAGCGCTAAACTTGGAATCTCTATTTCTTTAAAGATTAATGTGAGTGAAGACTTCTTAATCTATTTAAATAGATTTACATTCTCTGATGTTCAAGTCGCCTCTGATATATCTACACTTAACGGAGAAATGTATTCTTATAACTTCGGTTCACTCATTATCACCAGTGGTGTAAATAAAGATGAAATTAAGAAAAAATTAGAAAAAGACATTGAAACTGAAATGAGTGAAATTGCTCGTTCAGAAAAGATGCTTTCTAATCCAAACTTCATCGCTAAAGCACCTGCGGAAAAAATTAATTTAGAAAAAGAAAAGCTCGCTATCCACCAAGCTAACTTAAAAGACTTAAAAGAGAAGCTTGCCAAGATCTAAATAAAAAAATACAAAAATTGACCTAACTCTGTTAGGTCTTTTATTTTTTGAAAAAAATTTATTAAAAATTTTAAAAATGGCCCTCAAGGAAATACTATGTATTTCCGTATATATAGTGAGGGGCCACAAAATCCCAAATCCTATTTTATTCCATATCATCCTTTCTATCCGTGGTCCCTCTAAATTCATCTTTCAAGGGGGCAAATATTATGAACTATGAATTAATGACAGACGAAGAAATGCAAGCTGAAGTAAGTGGAGGAACCGCTATTACTTTAACTGCAGTGATGGCTGTTTTAGCTGCTGCAGTTTTAGCAGTAGTAGTGTATAAAATCTTCCTTTCTAAAAAAGGTACTGCTCAAATACCTGGCGGTTGGAAATTTACCTGGAACTAATGGGGAACATTAAAGATCTTCCAACTCTAGATAGACCTAGAGAAAAAGCTTTTCGATATGGTTTAGCCTCTTTAAGCGATGTTGAATTATTAGCCTTATTAATCTCAACTGGCTATGAAGGGAAAAGCGCATTAGAAATTGCTAGCGATTTATTAAGAGATTATAGAGGACTTATTTCCTTATCTAAAGTTGATTTAAATGAACTCAAAAATATCAAAGGAATAAAGGAAGCAAAGGCATTAAATTTAGCAGCGATTTTTGAACTTCATTCTCGTTTATCAATTAAAGAAAAAGAGAGTGAAGAAAACGAGATTGATGGAGATTATTTGTACAACAAATACAAAGAAAAATTATCTTCCTCTAGTCAAGAAAATCTAATACTTATCGTTCTTAATAGTCGAAGGAGAATATTAAGAGAAAAAACTCTATATATCGGCACTGAAAATAACATGCTTTTCTCTTATAAAGATATCTGGAGAGAACTCCTTGTTTCTCAAGGGAAATATTTCTATCTCATCCACAATCACCCAGGAAAGAGCTGTTCACCAAGTAAAGAAGATAAGATTTTTACTAGTGAATTATTTTTAGAGAGTCGAAGGATAAAAATACCGATGATTGACCACTTGATCATTGGAAATGATGGGTATTATTCATTTCTAGATGTAAAAAAGTGAATTTGTCTATTGTCTTAACTTAATAAGTTATGGTAATATAACTAACGTTGTCGCCTCACTAGCTACAACCGCATAGAAAAGGTTTATAAAAAACCTTAGGGTTTACCTTCATAGCGAGTCCTTAGTGAATTTTCTAAAAAAGGAGGAACAATAATGTACGCAATCATTGAAACTGGCGGAAAACAAATCCGTGTTGAAGTTGGTGCTAAAATCTTCGTTGAGAAATTAGACGCCAAAGTCGGAGATACCGTCACAATCGACAAAGTACTTCTCGTTTGCGATAAGAAAGCAAAAGTTGGCACCCCATATGTTAAAGGAGCTAACGTTGTTGCAAAAGTTGAAAAACAAGGTAAGTCCAAAAAGATTCGTGTTTTCACTTATAAGAACAAGGCTAACGAAAGACGCACTTTAGGTCATCGTCAACCATTTACTTGCTTATTAATTGAAAGCATTAACGCTTAATCACGATGATTAAAATTGTTATCAAAAGGGACGTAAGTTCACAAAAGATTATCTCAATCGAGGTTAAAGGTCACGCTAATAGCGCAGAATACGGAAAAGATCTTGTATGCGCAGCAGTATCAACAGTTATGACTGGTGGTATGAATGCCTTAAAAGATAAAGAATATGACTTCAAACTTGAAGAAGGTCACATCTACGTAAAAGCTCTAGATATTCCAAGTGACTATGACTCAGTTGTCTTAAAGACAATGGAAGTCCAATTAATGACCATTGAAGAAAGTAATCATAAGTACGTCCAAATCGAAAATCTATAAGAAAGGATGAATCACATTATGATGTTTAAACTTAATTTACAACTCCTCGCTTCTAAAAAAGGTGTCGGTTCTACTAAAAACGGTCGTGACTCTGCTGGTCGTAGGTTAGGTGCTAAAGTCGCAGATGGCCAATGGTGCCATGCTGGTAGCATCATCTATAGACAAAGAGGCACACGCATCTATCCAGGTGAAAATACCAAAAAAGGAAAAGATGACACAATCTTTGCAACTGCCAACGGTATCGTTAAATTCGAACGTTTAGGCAAAGATCGCAAAATGGTGAGAGTTATCGCTGACAAGTAATTCAGCAACAAATTGAATAATTAGACCACATTTACTGTGGTCTTTTTATTATATTTAATATATAATTAACATGTATGTTTATCGATCGTGCAATTATTGAAGTTAGAAGTGGCAAAGGCGGCGATGGTGCTATTGCCTTTAGAAGAGAAAAATATATCGCTAAAGGTGGACCAGCCGGAGGAAACGGAGGCAGAGGTGCTTCTGTTATTTTAAGAGCGAATAGCAAAATCAATACTTTATTCAATTTTAGACACTCCAAATGCTTCATCGGACCAGATGGAGAAAAGGGTGGAATTAAAAATCAATACGGTCGAGGTAGTGAAGACATCTATGTTGATGTTCCAGTTGGAACAGTAGTTTATGAAGAAAAGAATCATAAATTCTTAGGCGACCTTTCTACCGATGGACTCGAATTAAGAGTCGCTAAAGGTGGTAGAGGCGGACGAGGAAACACTTGCTTTAAAAGCTCAACCAATAGAGTTCCTCGAATTGCTGAGAATGGTGA
>CAMOSZ010000029.1:0-3124 GCA_946625285.1 uncultured Caryophanales bacterium
TATTTCTTTTGCCTATGAATTGAGTTCGGCCTTCATCTCTAAAATGATGTCTCTAAGTTCCGCTGCTCTTTCAATGTCAAATTCTTTAGCAGCTTGCCTCATTTGTTTTTCTAATTCTTTTACTTTTGCGGTAATTTGAGTTCTTGTTCCGTGTTTAGAAAGTTTAACCATCTCTGATATTTCATCATCAGAATTGTGGATTGGTGGTCTAATTTCTTTGATGATTGTTCTAGGAACAATTCCGTTTTCTTCATTATATGCTTCTTGAACACTTCGACGACGATTAGTTTCATTAATCGCATTTCTCATAGAGTCGGTTATATTGTCTGCATACATGATGACCTTACCACCTGCGTTACGAGAGGCTCTTCCGATAACTTGAATTAAGCTTCTTGTAGATCTTAAGAAGCCTTCTTTATCCGCGTCAAGAATTGCCACTAAAGAGACTTCAGGAATATCTAATCCTTCTCTTAGAAGATTAATACCCACTAAAACATCATATTTACCTTTTCTTAATTGATAGATAACTTCACTTCTTTCAAGAGTCTTAGTCTCATGATGGAGATAGACAACTTTTATTCCTCTTTCCTTAAGGAATTGAGTTAAATCTTCCGCCATTTTGACTGTAAGAGTAACAATCATTACTCTTTCGTTTTTCTTTGTTCTCTCTTTGATTTCAAAGAGCAAGTCATCAATTTGTCCTTGTGTCTTTCTGATTTCCACTTGAGGATCAAGTAATCCGGTTGGCCTAATGATTTGTTCAACAACCTTACTATCAGTTTTATTTAATTCATAGTCTCCTGGAGTGGCAGAAGTACAAATAGTCTGAGGCATCAGCTTTTCAAATTCCTCAAAATTAAGTGGTCTATTATCTAATGCACTTGGAAGTCTAAAGCCATATTCCACTAACGTTTCTTTTCTACTTCTATCACCGTTATACATGCCCCTAATTTGAGGCAAGGAAACGTGAGATTCATCAATAAACATAATGAAATCATCTGGGAAGTAATCAATTAAACAGAATGGTCTTTGACCAGGTTTTCTTTTATCAATATGTCTTGAATAGTTTTCTATACCAGGACACATTCCAAATTCTTCCATATTCTCAACATCTTGATTTGTTCTCATCTCTAAACGTTCAGCCTCTAATAATTGGCCGTTTTTCTTAAAGACTTCTAAGCGTTCAGCGAGTTCTTCTTTAATAGAAACACAAGCCTCTTTAATTCGCTCTCTTGTTGAGGCGTGGTCATACGCTGGGAAAATTGGGAATGTATGGTAAGAATGACGAATCTCTCCAGTCAATAAATCAACTTCATAAATCTTTTCGATTTCATCACCAAAAGTATCGATTCTAATGACCGAATTATCATTCATATTTGCAGGGACAATTTCAATAATATCTCCTCTTACTCTGAAACTGCCTGGTGGAGTATCCAAATTATTGCGTTTATATTGAGCGTCCACTAAGGCTTTATAGAATTCTTGACGATTAATCTCTTCTCCAACTCTAATATCAAACACCAAATTACGGTATTCATCAGGATCAGTTAATCCATAAATTGAAGCAACAGAGGCAACAACAATCGTATCTCTTCTTTCTAATATAGAATTAATCGCACTTGTTCTAAGCATCTCAATTTCATCGTTCATTAAAGCAGTCTTATCAATGTAAGTATCGCTTTTAGGAATATAAGCTTCTGGTTGATAGAAATCGAAGTTAGAAACAAAGTACTCAACACGATTATTTGGGAATAGTTCTTTAAACTCAGAATAGAGTTGACCAGCAAGAGTTTTATTATGCACTAAAATAAGCGCAGGACGTTGGACTCTTTCTATGATATTTGCCATAGTAAAAGTCTTTCCAGTTCCAGTCGCTCCGAGTAAAACTTGAAGCTTCTTACCTTGCTCTAATCCTTCCACTAATTCTTTGATAGCAGTAGGCTGATCTCCGGTTGGTTTAAACTTGGAAATTATTTCAAATTTGTGGGAATTATCAATAATTTTCATGCAAAATACCTATTTTTCTTTGATTTTGATGCTTTTCTTGTTTCTTTTAAATCCTTCACCGTAAACAGCGTTTGTTTGGGTAAAAGTTATAAATGCTTTAGGGTCAACAGAGGCAATATAATCACGGATTTTATCGTATTGAGTCTTATCAAAAACAATACGCAAAATAATGCGTTCTTCGCCTTTATATCCACCTTGAGCGTGGATGATTGTGACACCTCTTTCAAGCTCACTTTGAGCGAATTCAGATATCTTTTTCCATTGGTCAGAAATGATATCAACCTGATAACTGGTTTGGTTACGAATATAGACAACTTCAATAAGGAGTGCAGTCACAAATGAAGACAAAATACCACATAAAGCAGGAATCCAAAGTCGCATTGTAATCATACCGACAACAATGACTAATCCATCAATTAAAAATGAACCAATTGATTCTTTAATTCCAAAGATTTTCTTAATAAGTACTTGAAGAACATCGACTCCTCCAGTGGATCCTCCACCTAAGAAAGTAACTGCGACTCCAGAACCAACAAAAACGCCACCGAATAAGCCACATAAGATGTAGTTCCCTACTTCAATATTTCCACCATTAATTGTGCCAGCGAATGTTTGAGCGAGTTCAGTAAAGAAACCGACTCTTTTTAATAAGAAAGTAAAGCCGATATAAGTCACTGATGATAAAGCGGTTTTTAAGGCGAAATCTTTACCGATAAATATAAGGCCAATTAACCAGAAAAATACGGTTAAAGCAGCGACTAAGTAGTCATATATTTGTAGGTCAACAAAGTGCTGGATAATAATCGCGATACCAGAGATACCTCCGGCGACTAATTCACACTCAGTTAAAAAGATAACAGAGCCGAAAGCAAGTAAGAAAGTTCCTAAAATAACTAAGAAGTAATTACTAAGTTGTTTATAGATTGACTTATGCATTGTTTTTCGCCTCCATTTGTAAATATTGATATAAGAAGTTATCGATGTTTCCATTCATTACAGATTGGACATCAGTTTCTTCATAATTAGTGCGGTTATCTTTTACTAAAGTATATGGACAGAAGACATATGAACGGATTTGACTACCCCATTCAATATTCTTCTTTTCTCCAACGATTGA
>CAMOSZ010000030.1:0-3973 GCA_946625285.1 uncultured Caryophanales bacterium
TCTCCTTTTATCAAATATATTCTACCATATTTCATCGTTTCTTTCTACTTATCTATAAAGAAAAATCCTGGTTTTATCCAGGACTTTCGCTATCTTAACTCGACATCTAATTATCGAGCAGCGGGTATTTATGGTGGATCTGACGAGGCTCGAACTCGCTACCTCATCGTTGCGAACGATGCGCTCTCCCAGGTGAGCTACAGACCCGTGCTTATAATTAAATAATAATCGAGTAATCTTTTCAAGGTATTATTATAAACTTTTTAAGTCATAAAAATAAACAAACTTATCAGCACTTTCTAAAGGTTATATAAATAAACCTTTTAGAAAGGGATAATATAATGTTATTATATTTCCCGAGGACAAATACTATGAAAATATCTAGTGAAGAAAAAAATAAAAAACTTGCTTTAGATAAAAAAAGAGAACTTCATCACAAAGAGTTAGTTAAAAAACAAGATGAAGCAATCGCTAATCTTAAACCATATGAAGGCGACGCTTTTATTTCGTTACAACACGTTAATAAAATTTATCCAAATCACGTTCAAGCAGTATATGACTTCAATCTAGATATTAAAGAAAAAGAATTCATCGTCTTTGTTGGTCCTTCTGGATGTGGTAAATCCACAACCTTAAGAATGATTGCAGGACTAGAAGATATCACATTTGGTAACTTATTCTTAAATAAAGAATTTGGTAACACTCTTCTTCCAAAAGAAAGAGACTGCGCTATGGTCTTCCAAAGCTACGCTTTATATCCAAATATGACAGTCTATGACAATATGGCCTTCTCCTTAAAAGTGAGACATGTTTCAAAAGAAGTCATTAATCAAAAAGTCTTAGAAGCTGCGAAAGTCTTAGAGTTAACAGATTACTTAGGAAGAAAACCTGGAGAACTCTCTGGTGGACAACGTCAAAGAGTCGCTCTTGGTAGAGCAATTGTTAGAGATGCGAAAGTCTTCTTAATGGATGAACCACTATCAAACTTAGATGCTAAACTTAGAGTCCAAATGAGAAGTGAAATTGTCGCACTTCATGAAAAAATTGGAAGCACTACCATCTATGTTACTCATGATCAAACTGAAGCTATGACAATGGCGGACCGTATTGTTGTCATGAAAGATGGATATATCCAACAAATCGGAACCCCAAAAGAAATCTATAATTCTCCAAGTAATATCTTCGTTGCCACCTTTATTGGTGCACCAGCAATGAATATGATCAGAGTCCACTTTGAAAAGAATAAGATTTCTATGCCTAATGAAGTTACTTTGCCAGTAAGTAAAGAACAATTAGCGACATTAGAAGAAGAAATCAAAAAAGATATCATTAGATTATCCACTGAGAATAGAGAATTAATGGAAGAAAATAATGTTATCTCTCTTCCTAAGGAAGAACAAACAGATAAGTTGTATAAATCCATGTCCTTTAGAAAGAGAATCCCAGATATCATTGCTTTAAACGAAGAAAAGATTAAAGCAAACGAAGAAAGAATTACAGTTCTTGAAGGATATCTCAAAAATAAATCATTTGATGCAATTCTTGGCATTAGACCAGAAGATATCGTCAGTGAAACCGCTAGTAAGATCTTAGACACATCAAGCAAGACCTTCCCACTATTCATTAAACAAGCTGAATTGCTTGGCAATGAATATTACGTCTATAGTGAAATCGACGAAAAGAAAGTTATTGCTAAGGTAAGCGCAAATGAAGAAGTCACTCCAAAAGTTGAAAAGAAATTTGCTATTAACTTAAATAACATTCACTTATTTGACAAAGACTCTGAAAAGAGATTGTTCTAATATAATTAGAAATACACTAACCATCTTCATTGGTGGTTTTTTATTGCAACAAAAAAGGCCTCCATCAAGGAGACCTATTTGTTTATTGTATTAGATTAATTACTTGCGATTACAAAGTAATTATCAACATAGGCTTCTCTAGAATCGCCAAGGTTGAATCCGACATTGGTAGAAGTTTTTGTAGAGGCATCTACTGAGTTGTGGTGAGCATCAAAGTTGATTACAAATCTATAGAAGCCATTACCTAAGTCAGTTCTAGTAACACCGGTATTATCGTGTGTTAATATTCCAGAAATTGTATAAACGTGCAACACACCTTCATCATCGTATTGATATTGGAATGAAATTTGAGCGTGGTTTTTGCCTTCAACAGGAATTGCCTTAATATCAAATCTTAATGATTTGCCAGTGCAGTCTGCATCAACAAGTCCACCTTGGTAATGCCACATTCTGTAATCGGCATCGATTGTAACTCGGCCAGATTGAAGTGAATCAATTGATTTAACTGATGTAGATGGTGCAGATTTAACTGTTCCATATCCGTGTAAAGCTTCACCATTACTTAAATCGTTTGCTTCATAGGTGTTATACAAATCTTCGCTTATTGCTGGATATGTATCATTCATAATAATTCTTGCTTGATCGAGTAATGCATAACCATTGATATAAACTGCTCTAACATAGAGGGAGTTAATTGTTTCGCCAGCAGTGATATCAGTTAAAGTTGAGAAATCAACGATAACTCTTGTCCAATCATAACCACATTTGATGTTTTCGGTTTGAATGTATTTCTTTCCAGAATTTCTTCCAGATCCAACTCCTGGATAAACCAAGAATCTAATATAAGAGTGACCACTATCATAATTTTCACTATGGAGTGTGTTGCAATAGAATTCAAAGTTGTGTCTGATTATCTCACTAGATGGGATAGATTTTCCTAAACTGATAGAAAAATCGTTTTGTGCTGTTCCAGCTTGTCCTGTTATTTTCAAGCTTTGTCTTGAATTTAATCCATCTATGTACTCAGTGTTATCATAAGATAAAACGTGAGAACCATCCGCTAAGATTGTTTCTGAAGAAACATCAGATAACTCATCGCTATAATCCGCAGTAACACAATCGTAGCTAACTGAAACAGAAGAAATAGTTACGCTTGCTTTGTCTTGGTTGCCATTTGCAAACCTAACGTAATGATATTCGTTAGCACCTGTGAAGTTAACTGCAGTTGCTTGTGTTAGATAATCGAGTTTATAGAATGTGCCGTTATCGTGTGATCCAAATACGAGTAATGTATCGCTTTCACCAATAACAACTGAAATGCTATTAATTGATGTAATTGGGCTTGCATTGCCTATGCTAAATTGTGTGGCAGCTGGAAATCCAATTTCATTCTTACCAAGTTCAATTAGATTGCCATCGCTTGCTTTTCCGTAGTTATATGACCATGTCACCTCGTTGCCTTTTTCAGTGTTGGTAATAAAAGTTCCATTTCCGTATTCACTTGTTAAGCCAGTAGAAGTTGAGGAATTTAACACTAAAGAGTGGGTATCGTTCGCATCTGCATTAAAGAATGCACTACTAACTGTCTTATTAGCGAAAATAGCACCGCCTAACACTAAAGAAATTGAGGCTGTCGCAATCGCAAAAATTTTTAAACTTTTTTCTTTCATAAATAAAAGTCTCCAATTATTTTATTAAACTCTGCGCTTGGGTAAGCGCTTACCTTACATACAAATACTATCCTTAGTTTGACCAAATGTCAATAACTAAGTTATTGTAAGGGCTATTTAATTTTCTCCAAAATAGCGAGAAGTAACCAGGTTGAAGTTCCACTTAAGATTGGCCCAATATGTTCTTCGGTAATAGAGTTAACATATTGAGTGCAGAATCTTGGGTTTCCTTTATATCGATAAGGATTTTTAAGGACGTTATATGGGTAAACGATATCTAACATATAAGATGCATCTTCCATCATCTTATTTTTAAGTTCTTCATCTTTGACACGTTTACTAGCCTTAAGTAAAGCGACAACAAACATCATAGTCGCATGTTTAAAGACTCCACCATTTTCGCGATCTCCTAAGAAATACTGCTCAGTGGCAGCTTCTTTAGATCCACATAATTTCAAATCGTGAGGGGTACATAATTTATATCCTGCTCTTGTTTTAAGA
>CAMOSZ010000031.1:0-5264 GCA_946625285.1 uncultured Caryophanales bacterium
CTAAAAAAGAGCAATAATCCATATAAGACACCATTTGAATATCTTGCTCATGCAATGAAAAGCACTCCAACTTATGGAAACAAAGTTTCCTATTACAAAAGTGGAGAAGAATGGTTCCCACATTTTATTGAGGAATTAAAAAGTGCAAAAGAGTTTATCTTCCTTGAATTTTTTATCATTGATCGAGGCAAGGAGTGGACTCAAATCCATGACGTCTTAGTTAAAAAAGCTAAGGAAGGCGTTGAAGTGCGTCTACTTTACGATGATATCGGATGCGCTGGTCTCCTCCATAGTGTTTATCCAAATCAATTAAGAAAAGAAGGTATTAAATGCTATAGATTTAATCCATTCATTCCTCTTCTTTCTGGTATTTTCAATAACCGTGATCATCGAAAGATTGCAATTATCGACCATAAGGAAGCATTTACTGGAGGAATGAATCTCGCTGATGAATACGCTAACGACATCGTGAGATTTGGCTATTGGAAAGATGCAATGATTAAAATCGAAGGTCCAGCAATTAAAAATTTAATCTTCCTTTTCTTATCAATGTTTGACTTATGTCAAAACCAATTATCAGACTATGACAAATACTTAATCTACGATTATCAAAAATATAAAGAGAATGCTTTAGTAACTCCTTTTGGAGATGGACCAGCGCCATTTATCGCTCAAGAAGCAGGAGAAGCAACCTTTGTTAATATGATTGAAAACGCGAAAGAACGCGTCTATATCTGTACACCTTATTTCATTCCTACAGAAAATCTAAAATCTTCTATCATAAGAGCAGGATATCGTGGAATTGATGTAAGAATCCTTCTTCCGGGCATTCCTGATAAAGGAGCAGTTTATAAATTAGCGACTTCTTATTTTAAGGAATTAATTAAAGCTGGTATCAAAGTCTATACGTATAACGAAGGATTTAATCATCAAAAGTCTATCGTTGTTGATGGCAAGATTGCCTTTGTTGGCACAATTAATATGGATTATCGAAGCTTAATTCACCATTTTGAATGTGGCGCAATCTTCATCGATGATGAAGCAGTTAAAGAAGTTGAAGATGATTTAATTGATTGCTATGACCATAGCGAACTAGTCAGCAAAGAAAAAGCTGAGATTAGTGTTTTCACTGGATTTTTATGTGCGATTATGAAAGTTTTCGCACAACTATTATAAAAAATAATAAATTTATTATTGACTAAGTTACTTATCTTCTTATAATAATACTAGTTAGTCATGTCTAACCTTAGATGTGACTATTATTAATGTGAGACTGTTAGTGTAGACTAACTAGGAGGTAAATGAATATGCCAATCGTTATTGCACCACTTGACACCGAATTAACAATCAAAAAGGTTCTTGTTGATGAAAAAACAAAGAAACATCTTGAATCACTAGGAGTAGTTATCGGTGGAAAGATTTCTATTATCTCCACTCACGGTGGCAATGTCATCTGTATCGTTAAGGGTGTGCGCCTTGGACTAAATAGCGACATTGCTAGAAAGATTCTAGTAGCGTAAGAAGGGAGGAATTTATGCTAATTAAACTAGACCAATTATTAAAAGGCGAGACTGGCCTTATCAAAAAAGTAGAAGGAGAAGGTAAATTCCGTCACCGTCTACTCGACATGGGTATTACCCCAGGCGCTGAAGTTTATTTAAGAAAGAAAGCACCTTTAGGCGATCCTATCGAGGTAACCGTTCGTGGTTACGAGCTTACTTTAAGAAAAGCTGAAGCCAATCTTGTTATTGTTGAAATCCCCGAAAGAAAGGAAGAAGCAAAGTAATATGAAAGAAGAAAAACTTACAGTTGCTTTAGCGGGTAATCCTAACTCAGGTAAAACCACATTATTTAACTCATTAACTGGATCTACCGCACACGTTGGAAACTGGCCAGGAGTTACTGTTGATAAAAGAGAAGGAACTTATAAAAAACTTGAAAGACCAATTCACATTATTGACCTTCCAGGTATCTACTCTTTATCACCATACACACCAGAAGAAGTCATCTCAAGAAACTATATCTTAGATGAGAAACCTGGATGTGTCATCAACGTTGTTGATGCCACTAACTTAGAAAGAAACTTATATTTAACAACCCAACTCTTAGAAATTGATGTTCCAGTAGTTGTTGCCTTAAATATGAGCGATATCGTTAGAAAAAACGGTGACATTATTAACGCCAAACAATTAAGTGAAAGCTTAGGAGTTCCAGTTGTTGAGATTTCTGCTTTAAAAGAAGAAAACTTAGACACCTTAATGGCGGAAGCTTATAAAGCAAGCGCCAACCCAAGAGAAGGCAAGACAGTTATTGAACATAAAGAACTTGCTCATCTCATTAACGACATCAGGATTGCCTTCAAAGGCAAGAATGTTGAAAATCCATTATTTCACGCTGTTAAGCTCGCGGAATTAGATGAGATTGAAACTGAAATGCACCCAGATTTAATCCCGATGGTTAAAGAATATAAAGAAAGCCATCAAGATGAAAACTTCGGTGATGACTTCGAAGCTTTAATTGCTGATGCAAGATATACATATATCGCTAAGCATTACGCAAGTGCTCTCATAAGAGCAAAAAAAGAAGTCGCTAAAAACGAAAAGAAAAACAAAAAAGACAAAGATATTAAAGAAAGATTAACTACCTCTGACAAAATCGATAAAGTCTTAACTCATAGAATCTTCGCTTTACCAATCTTTGTTATCATCATGTTCATTATCTTCCACGTTACATTCTCGGAAGATATCCTCTTCATCGGAAGACTTTCTGCTTTAGCAAATGGTATTCCATTTGATGACTTTGAACTCATTACAGATCCAGGCGCAATTAGATTCTTGTCTTGTGCCTTTACTACCCCGGTAGAAGAATTAGAAGCTATGAATGGCGTTCCTTCTATAGGTGTATGGCTACAAAGCTTATTTGGATTCTGTACAGGCTCACTAATTGATGCAATGCGTGCTGGCTTTGAAGGAGTTGGCTTAGCAGACAATTGGTTTGCCTCATTAATGTGTGATGGTTTATTTACTGGTTTAGATGCAGTATTAAGCTTCATCCCACAAATCATGATCTTATTCTTATTCATTGCTATTCTTGAAGATAGTGGATATATGGCTCGTATTGCCTTTATTCTCGATAGAGCATTTAGAAGATTCGGTTTATCCGGAAAGGCATTTATCCCTATGTTAACTGGCTTTGGTTGTTCCGTTCCTGCAATTATGGCAACCAGAACCTTAGAAGATTCTCGTGAAAAGAATCGTACTATTCGACTTATGACTTGCTTCAGCTGTGGCGCTAAAGCTCCAATTTGGGCACTTTTAGCAGCAGTTGGTGCATATGCTGGATTTGATGGCGGTTTCTTCGTCTTCTCCATTTACTTAATGGGTATTGCTGCCGCAATCATCTTCGCATTATTCATGAAACTTTTCTCAAAAGACCAATATGTTTCTCCATTCATCATGGAGTTACCTGCTTACCATCTACCTCAAGCAAGAAACGTTGGTGCTCACTTATGGGAAAAATTAAAACACTATGTGTTTAAAGCTGGTACCATTATCGCTGCCAGTACTATCGTCATTTGGTTCTTATCTTCATTTAACTGGAACCTCAGCTTAGGCATGGTTGATATTGAACAATCCATCTTAGCGGACTTAGGAAGAGTATTTACATACTTCTTCTACCCAATTGCACCTCTTGAAGGTGGATGGGCAAATGTCTATGGTTGGTCACAAGGTGAAGGCTGGAAATATTCTGTTTCCACATTAACTGGCTTGATCGCTAAAGAAGACGTTGTTGCAACAATGGAAGTTCTCGGATTAACCGAAGATACCATTACTTTATCAGTCGAAGGTGTCTATTCCTTCGCATTATATAACTTATTCACCATTCCTTGCTTTGCCGCAATCGGCGCTGCATTTGGTGAACAAAAAGGTAAAGAATTCTGGCTCACCTTATTATGGTGGTTTGCAATGTCCTATGGAGCAGCCTTAGTTTGCTACTGGGTTATGTACTTATGCAGAACTTTACCAGGAGTTGGATACCCAGTACTCGCTGCTATTGCAGGTGCAATTATTGCCGCTGGTATTGTTGTCTCCAATAGACATAAAAAAGCTAACTTAGCTACTAATGCTTAATTTCTAAAGAAAGGAGAAAACATATGCAGTGGTGGGAAATAGTTGTTATTGTTGTCATGATATCCTTTGTCGCTGTTGTGTTTTTCTTCCATTTCTTTCCAGGTAAGAAAAGCAAAAAGAGCTGCTCAGGAAAGTGTAGTGGCAACTGCGCTCATTGCGGAAGTTGCGAAGCTTGCAAAGCAGCCCTTGAAGAGCTAAGAAAATAAATTTAAGAGGGAGGATGAAATCATTCTCCCTTTTTGTTTTGCCTATTAATATATAAATATATTATGGAAAATCCGACAAAATAATATTTTTTTGAGAAATTGCTTGATTTACATGTAGAGTTCTTGTAATAATATATAGGCAAAAAGGACCAGTGGTGTAGCGGTTAACATGTCTCCCTGTCACGGAGAAGATCGCGGGTTCGATTCCCGTCTGGTCCGCCACTCTTTTTTATTTAAAGGGTGTAAAAATTGCATTTTAGTGGCCTGGTAGCTCAGTTGGTAGAGCAGGAGACTGAAAATCTCCGTGTCGGCGGTTCAATCCCGTCCTAGGCCACCACAATTGAAAATTGAGTGCCTAGGCGGCACTTTTTTTGAACCGATGACACGAACAAAAGATTTTCATACTTGTTTATGGATTAAACCTAAACAAGTTTTTTATTGCAAGGGGTTTATATATTACATATAATTACAACCAAATATAAAAGGAGGAGTGCTTATGAAACTAAAACAACTATTAGTGATTCCATTCATTTCTATGTTTTTAGTTGGGTGTGATCCAAATGCTTCTCTTCCTGATTATCAAAAAGTAGACACTATTTATACCTTTACTGATTTCGCCAAATATAGTGGTTATATGAGTGTTTCTCCAAGTTTAGGAGAAAGTAAATTATTAGTTATTCCTGTCTGGTTTACTGATTCTAGTGACTTTATTGTAAATAAAGATAATGTTAGAAATGATATTGAAACCGCTTATATCGGTACTTCTGAAGAAACTGGTTGGGAAAGCGTTTGTTCATATTATGCGAAAGATTCCTTTGGAAGAGTTAAATTAGACGCGACAGTGTCTAGCTGGTATGAATGTGGAAAACCATCTTCTGATTTCTACACTAGTGGTGATAATACAAGTAGCTTAGTTTATGACGCAGTC
>CAMOSZ010000032.1:0-7688 GCA_946625285.1 uncultured Caryophanales bacterium
CATTAACGAAATTAGAGAAAGAAGGTTAGATGATAAAGTTATTTATCACGGCCCAATTATCGCTAAACACGCGGCAAGTTACTTTAAAAACGCAGATGCTTTATACATCTCTTTATTAGGAGAAGGAACTGTAGGAAGAACAATTCCATCTAAGCTCCTTATGTCTATGGCTTTTTCTCGTCCAATAATTGGAGTTTTAAAAGGTGATGGTAGAGATGTCTTATGCGAAGCTGGTGGAGGATTCCTTGCTGATGAAAATCCAGAATCGGTGAAAAACGCAATTATGGCGATTCATAATCTTTCTAAGAAAGAAAAAGAACGCTTAGGCGCTCTTAATCGTATGTATTATGATTCTCACTTCTCTTTAGAAGAAGTAACAAGATTAATTGAGAAACATTTTACTAAGTAAAATTGTATCTATTTGATTATTAATGTTTTCAAGTGATGTGTATTGCATCACTTTATTTTTGCCTAGAATAGAGAGAATTTCCCTTTCTGTTCTATTAAGTGATAATGCTTTTTTCATTGCTTCCACTAAATCATCAACTTCTCCAGTTTTTGCCCAGATAATACATGGCTCATAATGCTCTTTTAATAAATCATTACTAACCGTAACAGTTAAGCATCCGTTAGCGAGATATTCTAATGTTTTGCTTGGAATTGAATATTGATCAATTTTTGGATTGATTGGACGTGGATTAACTGCAAGAACTGAGTTCTTTTCAAGCGCGAGGTTCTCTTTATAACTTACTGGTCCAAGATAAAGAATATTATTAAATCCAGAAATCGCTGGATAGAATCTTTCCTTCTCTAAATGATGGCCACAAATAACAAGTTTAAGGTCTGGTCTATCTAGTTTTTTGAAAGCTTCAATTAAGTTAAGAACTCCATATTCCTTCATTAATGACCCACCGAAATAGATATAGTTTCCTTGAACCTTACTTTCTTCATATTTTGTGACATTTTCACTAACACCATCAATGACAACAGATGGTTTATGCTTGATGTTATATAATTCTTCAATTTTCTTGGTTAAAGCAATATAACCATCAAGAGTTTGACCTAGATTAATTAAATGCTTTTTATATCTTTTAGATATAAATGAAATATTGTTTGGAGAGTCTGTGCATACTCCAACAATCTTCATGTTGTATTTGTCGCGATATTTAATAGCGGTCTTCAATAATGAAAGATTTAAGACATCAACAAAAATATATTTACTATCTTGCATAGTGATAGTTTTTATTCTTTTGAATAGTTTGAAATACTTCTCAATTCTATTTCTACTGACTTGAGGATATTTCCAAAAAATATTTCCTTCTCTAACGATTTTTGCATCTAGTTTATTATGCTCATAATTCTTATTGATTGAGCGAACTGAAATAACATCAATATCATGAGATAACGCTAAAGCGTGGATGAGTTTATTATGGAAATTCTGATTAGAAAGATTTGGAGATACTTTCCATCCTTTGAGATATTCCTTAAAGGAATCATTATCCATTGCAGAAGTAAAATAAATGTATTTATTTTCCATAAACTTCTCCTAATACTTTATAAATTGATTTTGCGCTGCTTTCAAAAGTGTTATCTTTTGCACTTTTAATCGCGTTAATGGCAAGACTTCCATCAACGATGTCCATCTTGTCTAAGATATCTTTATTGTTATTTAGATCAACAACGTAACCGTTATATCCGTCTTTGACATATTCTAAAGAACTTGCAACTTTGTTTGATGAAATAACTGGTAAGCCGTTAGCAAAGGCTTCTAGCACTGTGTGACCAAAGATGTCTTCTTTTGAAAGAGTGATGTGAACATCACTTGCTTTATATAAATCTAATAGTGTTGCTTTGTCTTGATATGGAAGAATCATTACATTATCCATATTGTTATCTTTGATGTATCTTAGATATTTGTCTTTTTCAACGCCATCTCCTACTAAAAGTAGGAAGTCATTTCTTCCTTTGAATAAATGTAATAACTGCATATTATTCTTTCGATCAATAAATTGACATGGATTGATGAAGATTTTCTTATCTAATGGAAGACTAAATCTCTTTCTTAACTCAGTTTTGTCCACTACTGGTGAATCAATAATTTCTGATTCGTAGAGGTTACTATAAACATACGGGTGAATAGTGTTTTTATTTGCTCCATAATAGGCAAGATAATCACTCGATACTTTGGATGGAGACAAATAGTAGTGGGCCTTCTTAATTAATGAGATTTTGATTTGCTTTTTAATAAAGCTTTCTTTTTTAACAAGTCCTCCGTTAATTAACAAGCCAAACTTGATATTGTGTCTACTCATATATCTAATTGCTTTGATTTCCGCTAAATGGGAATAGCCATTCATGATAATGAGATCAAATTTTGAGTGGTTTCTTTTAATATATTCTCTAGTTTTGTTTGAAAGAGTGCCTTCATTACCAATATATCCGTCGGTTAAGAAAACTGTTTCAAAATTATATTTGTTTGTATCATAAAAAGAATCAGGACGATTTTTCGCTCTAGTTCTTTCAAACAAGACTGTTAAGCTAACATATTTTGATAGTTCGTTAAATGCCTTTACCTTATATGGGGCTGGATGATTAAAAATAATCAATACTCGCATATAGACATTATAACTATCTTGTTTTTACTTTTATAGTAAAATGTTATTATCATTTTATGACCTGGGAAGAAGTATTTAAAAACATTAAAAGCAAAGATTATGCAGCGAGATTATCGCGCTTTTTGGATGAAGAATATGCTCATCATAAGATTTATCCAGAAAGAAAGAATATGTTTAATGCCTTTAAACTTACTCCGTTAGAAAATGTGAAAGTTGTTATCTTTGGACAAGATCCATATCACGAAGAAGGACAGGCTATGGGATTAGCCTTCTCAGTGCCAGACAACATTAAGACTCCACCTTCATTAATCAACATCTATAAAGAGATAGAAATTGAATATAAAACATTGATATTTAACAAAGGTGGTGACTTAACCTATCTTGCTAAACAAGGTGTATTGCTTTTGAACACCATTTTAACTGTGAGAGAGCACCTTCCAATGTCACATAATATCAAAGAATATAATTTATTCATGCAAGATATAATTGAAGTCTTAAATAACCTTGATCAACCAATTGTTTTCCTTCTTTGGGGAGGACCTGCAAAGAAACTTGCAGTTCATTTAACAAATAAAAACCACCTGATTCTCACAGCAACTCATCCATCGCCTTTAGGTGCTAATCATGGTGGTTGGTTTAATAGTCAAATTTTCGTCAAAACTAACGAATTCTTAGTCAAAAATGGCGTAAAACCAATTGACTGGATAAAGAACTAATAATTATTTTCTGAAACAGTAACTTGCTTTGCGTTCTTTTTTAAATAGATAAATAAAGCAACAAACGCTCCTAAAAGAACTAAGCTAGCACCAAACCAGATCCAGTAGATGTCTACTGGCTTATTTTTTACTGTTAACTTAATGATGCGTGCTACCGCATAAACTATTTCGGCAGAACACATAGTCATCATCAAAACTGTTGTTAACCTATAATCTTGTAATTTCATCACTGATTTAATGATGGAAATTCCAGCGATAAACATCATTAATCCACCAGTGCAGAACAAGACTAATGCATCTTGGTCAAATCCGATATCCATTACTCCTTCTTCAATGTATGGATCATAACTCTTAATGTAAGAGATTAAGAAGTATACGAATAAGAATAATCCACCAGCGAGTAAGATTGAGTTAACTCCCCAATCAAAGAATGGAACGGCTTCTGCTTGTTGAATTTTATCTCCTTTAACGCGAAGGATTTGTGGTGCCTTGAAATGAATTGGCACTAACAACAACATTGTCAAAACAATTGATGGTCCAACTGCTGCCATATTGTAAGCAAGAGAATATAACCAAGGCTGTCCTAAGAACTCAGCCCATTCAATATATTCTGCAAAGAAAATACCACCTGATAAGAAGTGGCAGGGGAATTTGGCTAATCCACCAATTAAGGTTGCAACTAGCAAAATAACTAACTGTATATACTTATTTTCTTCTTTATTGAAGAATGGTTTAGCAAATCCTGCAACTGCAACGACGGCGTAAGGCAAAATATAATCTAACATTACTTGCCATGGGCCTAAAATGTATGGTCCTGTTGCGAAGTCTAATACTCCCATAATAAGACCAGTGAAGAAACCAGCGATTGGTCCTCTTCTAAATGAAATGATGATTACTGCGATTAAAGCAAATCCAATCGAACCTCCGTTTGGGAAAATTGCTTTTGCAACAGCACCTTGTAATTCATCAAAAACGAATCCTAATGCTGCAAAGATAGCAATTTCAACGATAGTTCTAATCATCTTTGAACTTTTATCCATGTTGATTACCCTCCTATAAAAAAATCTCCATGAAATCACGGAGAAGAAAGTAATAAAAACTTCCCTCCGCTAGAATTACCTAGATCAGGTACGGTCGACCACTCACATTGGTCCTCTCAGCCGAGTTTACCCAGCTCCCGAGAATGATTATAGTGGTTTTTATATCAATTAGCAAAAAATAAGTATAATTGTTCTACATAAATTGCTCTCATTTATGAGGCATTTATGTTATTATTGATACCGCTAGGAGTAAAACGAATATGGCAAAAGAAAAGAAAATCAAGAATTCTACTCCCAATGAAGAAATTAAAGTAGAGACTCCTGAAGAAGCTCAGGAAAAGTTAGATAAGAGTTTAGATTTAATTCCTCTTTGTAGAGAAAAGAGTGAAGTACCATTTAACGAAGAAGTTGAACAAGAAAGAAGCAATATTTTCAAGGTATATAAAAAGACTCGTACGGAAAACAACATCATTATGGTGATTACTGTTGTGGTGTTTGTTGCTTCCTTTATCATGTTTGTGAATCTAGGTAATATTGGAAAGATTATTGGCGGAGTTGCTATTGGCGTCGCTTTAGTGTTTTTAATTGTTCACTATATTCTTACAAGAAATAGATTCCCAAACACCACTAAAAAGTATATCCGTTACTTCATGGAACATTCTGATAACTATATCTTTGATATAAATGATGTCCATGATCAAAAATTATATTTTGAAAAGAGATATGCGATTGCAGATGTTTTGCAAGATAGAGCATATAAAGATGTTATCGATATCGCTAGTAGAAATATCGTTACTGCCACTTATAAGGAAGTACCTTTTGAATGTGGCGAATTAGCCTTATATAAAGCAGGCGCTAAAAAATACCAAAAAGCAGTAATGTTTGTTGGCAAATATCTCACTATGGAGAATAAACTCCATTTTGAAGAAAGATATATCATTCAAATCAAAGGAGAAAAAGAAACTGACACTCCTAATGATATTGAAGATTTAACTGTCCTTCATGAACAAAATAACTTTGTTATCTATGGTAAAGAAGGCGCTAACTATGAAAAAGATTTAGGTAAAGACTTCATCAATAACTTAATGTCTATTAACTGTACAGGTGCTTTACTTAATGTAAATATTGTTCTCTGGGCTGGTAGAACAGCAGTCTATCTTTCATACGATGATTCTATCGTTGCTATTCCATTTGATAACCCAATCAAACCAGAAAGTTACACTCAATTAAAAGGAAATATTAAAGATATCTTAGAAATCTTTATTGGTTAATATTTATGGGTTTGTTCGGTCATTGGTTAGCTATTCAATGTTATAAACATGATGGTTCCTTGCATCGCTGCTGGGATCGTGGTTTAGTATTGGCTAATAATGACGACTACGTTGTAGTTGCTACAAAAAGAGCAAAGGTTGTAGAAAATAACGGACGTCGATGGTTCACTAAAGAACCAGCGGTCACTATCTTTTCTAAAAAAGAGTGGTGGAACGTCATTTGCATGCTTAAAGAAGAAGGCATTTGCTATTATTGCAATATTGCTTCTCCGGCGCTTATCAATCATCGAATGATTAAATATATCGACTACGATTTAGACGCTAAATTATTTCCTTCTGGAGATATTCGTATCTTAGATGAGAAAGAATACATCAAACACAAAAAGATATACGAGTATAGCGATGACTTAGATGCTGTACTTAAATATCAAACTCAAGAAGTGGTCAAGAAGATGGAAAATCGTGAATGGCCATTTGATGATGAAAGAATTAAAAAATATTATGATAAGTTCTTAAGAACTTTAGATAAGGAAAAAGAAGAATAGATATGGAACATTATGTATTTGACATATTTTCATGTGACCAAATGAATGAATTTGGCCTTAAAATCGCGAAGAATGTTCCTAATGGAACAGTCATCGCTTTAGTCGGCGATTTAGGTGCTGGAAAAACTACTTTAGTGAGAGGAGTCGCTAGAGGACTCAATATCACCGAAGTTGTTCAATCTCCAACATTTAACATCATGAAACTATACCTTAAAGGCAATAGACCACTTATTCATATTGATGCATATCGGCTAGCGGATATCAACACCGATATTGGACTAGATGAATATATTGGATATGAAACAGGTATTACAATGATCGAATGGCCTTTATTCATCAAAGATTTGCTACCAGAAAACACTCTTTGGATTGAGATAACTTCTATAGGAGAAACTTCTCGTCACATTGATGTTTATAGTAGTGATTCAAACTTAGTGGGAGGACTTAAATAATGGCAACTTTATTACTTGATAGTTCTAACACTTCATTATCCGTTGGATTTGAAAATAATGGGGTTCTTATAGGGTTTACAAGCTACGAAGCATGGCAAGTTCAAAGCGAACACATGGTTCCTGAAATTGATAAACTCATGGAAAAATTAGGCCTTAGTAGAAAAGATATCACTAAAATTGTGACATCTATTGGTCCTGGTTCATATACAGGTGTTCGTATTGCCCTTACGATTGCGAAAGTTACTTCGTTAGCGTGTAATGCACCTATATATACAGTTTCATCACTTAGAGTCCTTAAAGATAACGACAAACCATCTATCTGTGTCATTAACGCGAGAAGCAATAGAAGTTATTTTGGTGTCTACAAAGGTAATGAAATTATCATCAGTGACACGATTAAAACAAACGACGAAGTTAAAGAATATATCACTAATCACAAAGACTACTCAATTTGTGGTGATGCAAGGTATCTTGGATATGAGAATAATGACACCAACATTTGTAAACAAATGGTGTCCTTATTAGGTGTGTTAGAAAAAGCACCAAACGATTTAGCGGTCAAACCGGTTTATATGAAAGATTAAATATGAAATATTTAGATGTTGAAATTAGACCGATGTTAGACTCTGATCTTCCTCAAGTGATGGAAATTGAAAACCAATGTTTCCTTCATCCTTGGAAAGATAAAGATTTACTTTATGAATTACACGAAAACCCAGTGAGTAATGTCTGGGTTATTGAATACTCTAACGCTTCACTTGGCTTAAAATATGTCGTTGGCTTTGTTGATTATTGGGTGACATTTGATAGCGGCACGATTTGTCAAATCGCTGTTCATCCTGATATTCAAAGATCCGGTGTTGGTAGCCAACTCATGGAAGAAGTTATTAAAGATGCTAGAGCAAAGAAAGTTAACACTCTTACGTTAGAAGTAAGAGAAAGCAATGAAAAAGCAATCAAGTTCTACACCAAGCATGGTTTTAAGATTATCCTTAAAAAGCCACAATATTACAGCAATGGTGAAGACGCATTATATATGGTATTGGAGG